>CABRWN010000035.1 GCA_902474645.1 uncultured Collinsella sp. | reverse complement strand
GGGCGGCTGCCACGATGGCTGCGCTCGAGGCGTCGCCGGTTGCCACAAGCTTGCCGGTGGTCTTGGCTCCCGTGGCTGCAACTGCAACGGTCTTGATCGTCTTTGTGCCCTCGGACTTGGAACCCTTGGGCTTGGTCTCGCCGGGCTTCTCCTCGGGATTGGTCTCCTCGGACGGTGCGATGACCGTGCTCTTGGCAACAGCTTCGTTATAGGGGGAGTCGACTACGGCATCGCCCGTGCCGATGGTTTGGCCTGCCTCGTACATGATGCCTTCACTGAGCTCTTCTTTGTTGCGATAGTCAATGACCTTGCCGCCTTCAGGCGTCAGGATGGTGGAGCCTTCGATTTCGATGGTGCCGATTGCCTTGCCGTCCGCGCTCATGGCAAGGGCGAAGATCGCTGCCGTGTCTCCCTCGGCCGTGACCTTACTGCGGACGATGGAGATGGTCGCGGGCATAATGCCCTCGCTGGTCTGAGCAAAGACGCCGATGTTCACGCCCCTGCGCTCAGGGGTGATCTCGCCATCCTGGTCTGTACTGTAGCAGTCGGGGCCATCGCCACCGGTCTCGACATAGCGGGCTATAGCCTTAACAACGGAGTCGCTGATGTAGATGTGACCGCCAGCGACGTTTGGCTGGTGGTTTCTGGTAGAGATTGCAACCGAGAATTTGCCTTCCGCGAACGCGTCCACGATGGAACCATTCTTGATGACGATGTCGTCCCCGTCAGTGATGAGGGCGATGGCCTGGCCGCCGCTCGCGTTTGTGCGGACCGTCACGGTCGCGTGATCGAGCGTAACGCCCTTGTAGGCATAGACACCATATTCAACACCGCTTGCGTCAAGGGAGGCGTTCGTGACCGCGAGACTGCCCTCAGTGTCGACGGCAAGATCTCCCTCGGAGTTCGCCTTGACCTGGCTGCCGCCCGAGATGTTGATGCCGTCTTTAGCCCAAATCGCCGCTTCTTCTATCGAGCTTGCTTCTACCTTGCCACCGCCTTTGATGATGAGGTCACTGCCCGCGGCGACGCCGTAACCTTCGCTTCCTTTAGCGATCACTGTGCCAGAGGAATCGATGGTGGTCTTGCCCTTGGATTGGATGCCTTCGGTACCGCCCGTTGCATTCACGGTGCCCGAGCCCGTGATAGAAAGATTGCCCTTTGCCTCAATTCCGTCGGAAGTAGTGCTTGTGGTGTTCACAGTGCCTGGGCCAGAAATGGAGAGGTCGCCTGTGGATTTAATTGCATCGGCCTCGGCTGTCACATTGAGCTCATCCGTGCTATTCGAGCTCGTTATGTTCAACTCCGCTTTCTGGTTAGTGCCATCCTGCGCTTTGATGGCGGCTCCGGTGTAATCAGGCTCGGTTTTCACGGTGTTCTTGCCCTCGTACGCAATGTTGAGCTTGCCTGCAGCATTGATTGCGCCGCCGTCATAGCCGTTGAGCTTCATATCGTCGGCACCGTCCCAGCTCCAGGTGCCGGCGGCGTCTCCCGCGGGCCCCGACGTCCACCCACTCGGCCGCGAGCGAGACGCTCGGCATGAGCAGCGAGCTCACCGTAAGCGCGCATACGGCGCCTACAACGATGCGGCGTGTCACGCGGCGCCAGCTTCCGTGTGCGAGCAGCGTGCGACGGCGCACGTCGGGCTCGACAAAATGGGCTCCAGAGGTTTTGTCATTGCGCTTGGGGGTCGTGAACAAGGCGGCCATGGTTACTCCCATCCTCATAGGGCCTATGCGATTAAGCCCAGCATATCTGCAGGATGTAGCCGGCGGTCGTGCCGTTTGGAGGGCAAAATGTCCAAAACTTGGGAAGCAAAACATCGCGCGTCCGTGCGTTGCCTGGCTTTAAAAGAAAAGCGCGGAGCCGCTCGATGCGACTCCGCGCTTTGGTGTTCTGCTTTGGCAGCTTTGCCGCTACGCTACGAAGAAGTAGACGAGGAAGGCAAGGGCTGCGATCCACATGAGCGGCTTGATCTTGGAGGCCTCGCCCTTAAAGAGCGCGACGATCACGTAGGCGATAAAGCCCAGGCCGATGCCGGCAGAGATGGAGTAGGTGAAGGGCACGCCGGCGACAATCATGAACGCCGGGAAACCCTGCGACACGTCGGACCAGTCGATCTCGGAGGCCTCGCTCATCATGAGGTAGCCGACGTAGACCAGGGCACCGCAGGTGGCGGCGCTGGAAACGATGGTGACGATGGGGGAGAAGAACGCGGCGAGAATGAACAGCACGCCGGTGGTGACGGAGGTGAGGCCCGTGCGGCCACCGTCGGCAGCGCCAGAGGTGGACTCGACGAAGGTGGTGATGGAGGAGACGCCCATGAAACCGCCCACAGCAGCGGCGGCGGAGTCGACGATCAAGATCTCCTTGATATTCTCGACGTTGCCGTCGTCGGTGAGGAACTCGCCCTGCTTGGCCACGGCCATCGCGGTGCCCATGGTGTCGAAGAAGTCACTCATGAGCAGCGAGAACGAGATGACGAGGAGCGCGGGGTCGGTAAGGACCTTGACGATGGCGGGCACGCCGCCGGCATCGGCGATGGGGCCACCGATGCTCGAGAAGTCGAGCGGGGCGATGATACCGGTCGGAGCCTGGGTCACACCTAGGGGGATACCGGCGATGACGGCGACGACGATGCCGATGAGCAGCGAGCCGGGGACGTTGCGGCAGGCGAGGGCGACCGTCACCAGGATGGAGATGATGCCGACGATGAAGGTAGGGGAGGTGATGTCGCCCAGACCGACGAGTGTACCGGCGCCAGCGGTGATAATGCCGGCATCGCACAGGCCAATCATGGCGATGAACAGGCCCAGACCCACCGAGATGGCGTGACGCAGGACAACCGGGATGGCGTCCATGATGGCCTCACGCAGGCCACAAAGCACGAGCAGCAAGATGACGACGCCCTCAAGGAAGATGACGCTCATGGCCACGTGCCAGTCACCGCCGCAGACGGTGGTGGTGATTCCAGCGATCATCGCGTTGACGCCTAAGCCCGATGCGCAGGCGAGCGGGCGGTTGGCGAAGATGCCCATGCAGATGGTCATGATGCCGGCGCCCAGGCAGGTGGCGCAGGCGAGCGCTCCCGCATCGATGCCAGCACCCGAGAGCACCGCGGGGTTGACGGCGATGATGTAGGCCATCGCCAGGAATGTTGTCAGTCCAGCGCGGAGTTCGGTCCCGATTGTGGACTTGCGCTCGCTGACGTGAAATAGTTCGTCCATGCATACCCTTTCCTTGTTCGGCCCCGAGTTTAGGCCGATTGACACGAACTCACCCACTATATCGCCTTTGTGAAGTTGGTGTTCCTCACATGTTGATGTTCGGCGGTTTGTAACGGACGGGCGGTATCTTTCGCATGAAATTGTGTAGGTACCGTATACTTAAGCGGTTACAACGACCCCTATGGAGGAACGTATGATTAAAGAGCTCTGCCGCGACGAGGCTATCCTGTCTCAGCGTTGCGAGGTTGCGACTGTCGAGGACGAGTCGGTCGCTCAGGATCTGATTGATACCATCAAGTCGCTCGATGATGCCGGCTGCTTGGCCGCCAACCAGATTGGCGTTACCAAGAAGGTTTGCGTCTACCTGGACGATGCCGGCGAGCCCCACGTACTCTACAACCCCCGTCTGGTGTTTGGCCTGGGTGCCAGCAAGATGGAGGAGAGCTGCCTGACGCACGAGGAGGTCACCAAGTCCACGCGCTATATCAAGTGCAAGGTTGCCTTTGACCAGATTGTCGACGGCAAGATGAAGGAGTGCCGCCGCGACTACGCGGGCTTTGAGGCACAGATGATCCAGCATATGATCGATCACTGTCTAGGAAAGTTGGTCTAAGGGGACCAAAGCACCGCACTTCGTCTCTTTTGGCCCGGGCATGACATTGTTGTCATGTCCGGGCTTTTGTGTTTAGCGCCTTTTTGTTTGGAGACAATGAAATTAGCAAGAACGTAAAGCTAGGAGGCGCTATGTGTACGAGTATTCGATTTACCGATAATTCTGGCCACATGTATCTGGGCCGCAATCTCGACTGGAGCTTTGACTACGGCCAACAGGTTCGCGTGATGCCGCGCGGGTTTCACATTCCGTATTCGTTTATCGACGACGCGACAGCGGCGCACGCGGTGATCGGTATGTGCATCGATTACAGGAACTACCCTATGTTCTTCGATTGCGGCAACGATGCGGGCCTCGCCGTGGCGGGTCTCAATTTCCCGGGTTATGCCGAGTATGCCGAGGACCCCGTCGACGGCAAGACCAATATCGCGGCCTATGAGTTCCCCCTGTGGGTGGCAGCGACGTTCTCGACGGTCGATGAGGTCGAGGCCGCGCTGCGCGACACGGTGATTGTCGCCAAATCTGCCGGAGAGGGGCTGGGCGTGTCGCTGCTCCATTGGATTATCGGCGACAGCCAGCGCAGCATCGTGGTCGAGATGATGGCTGACGGCCTGCATGTATACGACGATCCGGTCGACACCCTTGCCAACCAGCCGACCTTCCCGTGGCACATGGAAAACCTGCGCACCTATATCACCGCCACAAGCGATTTTCCGCAGACGGCGACATGGCGTGGCGCCGAGCTCAAGCCCTATGGAGCCGGTGCCGGCATGCGCGGCATTCCGGGCGATTGCTATTCGCCGAGCCGTTTTGTAAAGGCGGCGTACCTCAATGCCAATTACCCGCAAAAGGAGAGCGAGACCGAAAACGTCGTTCGCATGTTCCGCTCGCTCGAGGGCGTGGTGATGATCGAGGGAGCGTCCAGGATGGGCGATGGCAAGTTCGAGAAGACTATCTACACCGGATGCTTTAGCGCGCGCACGGGCAATTATTACTACGCGATGTATGGGGATCCGTCGATTCGCTACGTGAGCCTGATGGATGCCGAGGGCGCGAGCCCCGATAGGCTCGTGGTTCCCGAGCCGCGCCGTTCGTAGCCGATAGCTTTACCGCAATGCAAAACGGCCCTGCATCTCCCGTGAGGTGCAGGGCCGCTTTCGTTGATTTGTGACGTCGCTAGAAGTTGGCGTCGTTGAGTTGTTCACTTTCGAGGCCGTCGAGCAGTTGCTGTTCGGGCGTATCGGCGACGCTCTCGAGCAGCTCGGTGGGATCGACGTTCATGTCCCTACCGGCCTCGTTGCCGTTGACCAAGTCGTCCGAGAAGATGTCGACTTCCATTTCCTCGGCCTCTTCAATCTGAACCTCGAGCGGCACCTGGGTGCGCACGAGCTTAACGGCCGGGCGCATGCGGGCAAACAGCGGCACGTACTCGATGATGATGGCAGAGTTCTCGAGACCGTACCAGCGCGCCGGGCTTCCGCAAGCGCGGCGGACGGCGTACTTGATGGCCATCACGCGGTGGTCATTGCGGTTGATGTCCGTTTCGGGGGCAAGCATCTTGCGCAGCATGCAAAAACGGAAGTCGCCCACGTTGCCGCGCGTCTCGTAGATGGAGTAGGTGTGATGTTGCGGCGGCAGCTCGCCCGATGCCATCAAGTCGCCGACGATCTGACGCAGGTAGGCATTAACGCGCTGGTTGACCTTAAAGCCCAGGTCCAGGCGCACGCGGAATAAAAAGTCCGTGCCAAAGGTCTCGACGGAATACTCGTGCGTATAGGGCTCGTCGGTGACATGCACGTTAATGAACCAATATGCCTTGGCGCGCTTGGGATGCTTATCCAGGATGGAATAGAGCACGTCGCGGTCGAGCGTGAGCGGATCGGGGCTGTTGGTGAGAAATACCAGATTGTCAGCGAGCACGGGATAGGTCTCGTCATTGCGCAGGCGATTGAGCTGGTCGATGTACTTGGAGACGGGCAGCAGGATCGTCTGTGTGCGCTCGATGGCGGTGCCACGGCGCCACACATACATAAGGCCGAACAGCAGTGCGGCCAGGAAGATCATGACGTAGCCGCCGTCAAAGAACATGGTGAGGCATGAGGCGAAGAAGCACAGCTCAATGGCACCGAAGAGCAGGGCGAAGACGCAGGCGCCCAGCTTGTGCTTGAGAATGCCAGCGATATAGCTCGTCAAAAGCGTGGTGGTCATAAGCATGGTCACGGTAATGGCGAGGCCGTAGGCGCTTTCCATGCGCTCGGAGTTCTGGAACAGCAGCACGATGAAGATGCAGCCGACCCACATGATGTTGTTGACGAGCGGAATATAGAGTTGACCCTTGGTGTCGCTGGGGTAGTGGATGCGCAGATGCGGCATAAGGTTGAGGCGCGTGGCCTCGGATACCAGCGAGAACGAGCCGGTGATGAGCGCCTGCGAGGCGATGATGGCCGCCACGGCCGAAAGCACAATGGCAAAGGGGCGCAGGGGCTCGGGAAGCATCATATAGAACGGGTTAACGATATCCATCGCGAGCATCTGGGGGTTGGAGTTGTTGGCGAGCAGCCAAGCGCCCTGGCCCAGATAGTTAAGGATGAGGGCCGCCTTAACAAACGGCCAGGATGCGTAGATGTTGGCCTTGCCCACGTGGCCCATGTCTGAATAGAGCGCCTCGGCGCCGGTCGTCGACAGGAAGACGAAGCCGAGCACCATGATGCCCGAGTGGTTGATGGGCGAGAACAGAAACATAATGCCGCGAATGGGGTTGAGCGCGCGCAAGATGGACAGGTTGCCGAGCATGTTGAACAGGCCGGCGCCTGCCAGGAACAGGAACCACAGCGTCATGAGCGGGCCGAAGAGCTTGCCGATTGACGAGGTGCCGGCGCGCTGCATGGCAAACAGACCGCAGATAATGATGATGGTGATGATGATCACATTGGTCTGACCGTCACCCAATAGTGCGTGGCCCCACTCGATGGTACGCAGGCCCTCAATGGCTGTGGTGACCGTGACCGCGGGGGTGAGGATGCCGTCGGCGAGCAGCGCCGCGCCGCCGATCATGGCGGGGAGAATCAGCCATGGTGCCACCTTGCGCACGAGACTGAACAGGGCGAAGATGCCGCCTTCGTTGTGGTTGTCGGCCTTCATGGCGATTACCACGTACTTGACCGTGGTCACGAGCGTCATGGTCCAGATGACGAGCGAAAGCGCGCCCAGGATCATGTCCTCGCTGACGGTACCGATGCCGCCGTTGTTGGCGACGATTGATTTCATGGTGTACATGGGGCTCGTGCCGATGTCGCCATAGACGACGCCGAGCGTTACGAGCAGCATGCCAGCGGAGAGTGGAATGGCTCCGTGCCCGCCTTGACCACGCTGGTCTTGGGGGCTTGCCTCCAGTTTGTTGTGTGCCACGTGGACTCCCTTAGACATCCGGTTATCTGTCTAGGACAGATAACCTTTATGCCGTCTTTATACATACAAGAGCAGTTTGGCACATCAGGTTATTTTAGACAATAATCCCCAGCTGGGGATTATTTATGTACGTGGGTAGCATTTCGAAACAGGGGCTTTTAAGCACGTGCTGTCTGGGCTATGCCAGCCTTGGCGCTTGCGCGTTTGCCGGCGAGTTCGCAAAAGAGCGCACCGCCGATGATAAGTGCGGCGCCCATCAGGCGGACCGGTGTTATGGCTTCGCCCAAAAGGACGGCCGAGAACACGACGGCCGAAAGCGGCTCGAGGTAGCCGACGACCGCGACGGTCTGCACGGGCAGTTTGGCGACGGCACTAAAGTAGAGCAGACAACCGAGTCCGGTGTTGACGACGCCGAGCATGACGACGCCGAGCATGACGACGGCGCGCCAATCAATGCTGGCGGCGACACCGGCGGCCAGGAATGAGGGAGCGCCCTGCGTGATGAGCGTGAGGACCAGCGCGGTCACAAAAGCGGCGCTCACCTGGAGCGCGGAGTTCTCGAGACCTTCGATGTGCGGCGCACCCTTGCTAGCGATGACCATCAGCGCATAGCAAAATGCCGAGGCGATACCGCAGACGATACCCGCAATGGGCATATTGCCGCCTAGACCTTGCGCTGCAATGAGAAAAGCACCACAAGCAACGGCGACAAAGCCGGCGATTTTGCCGCCGGTCAGCTTTTCGCCAAAGATGAGCGGGGAGAGCGCCATGACAATGATGGGGCCGCAGTAGTACAGCAGCGAGGATACGCCGACGCCGATCGTCTGGTAGGCGCGGAACAGAAAAATCCAGCTGGCGCCCAGCGCGGCTCCCGAAAGGAGGAGGGCTGCGGCTTCGCGGAGGCGAGATGGCGCCTGCAACTTATGGCGTTGGGTGATGGCAAGGATAGTGACAAGCGAGAGGGCGCCCAAAAACGTGCGCAGTAGCACGATATCGGAGCTCGGCAACGCGATGGCAGAGGCGATGATGCCGTTGGAGCCAAACAATAGCAATGCTGCTAAGTACGTAAACAGCCCGTTGTTCATGCGCTTCCATCCCCTCTATATCCGAGCATGTTCACTATGGGTGAACTGGCTTTAGAAGAAAAGCGAATATAATGCATAGATAACATGACAAAAGCTCATGCATAGGTGGAGGGGTGCCGTGGAAACGAATGTTCAAAAGATGCAGGTGCTGCTCGAGACCGTGCGCGCCGGAAGCTTTACGCGTGCTGCCGAGCGCCTGAGCTATTCGCAGTCGGGCGTGAGCCGTATGGTGGCCGATCTTGAGGCCGATTGGGGCTTTAAGGTGCTCGACCGCAGTCGCGAGGGCGTGGCTCTTTCTGCCGATGGGCGGCAGGTCATGCCGGCTGTCGAAGCGCTCTGTGAGGAATTCACTCGCTTGCAGCGACGGGTGGATGAGATGCGCGGGCTCATGCGCGGCAAAATCTGCATCGGTACGTTTTCGAGCGTGGCGACCCACGTGCTGCCGCCGGTGATTGCGCGCTTTCGCGCCGATCACCCGGACGTCGATTACGAGTTGCTGATGGGCGATTACTCAGAGATTGAACAATGGGTGGCAGAGGGCCGCTGCGATCTGGGCTTTATCCCGCGTGAACCCCGAGAAAACGGCATGGCATCGCGGTCTTTGGTGCGCGACGAGTTGATGGCGGTAGTGCCGGCGGACTCTTTGCTTGCCACGGCGGAGGTCGTTTCTCTTGCCGATTTAGCCAACGAGCAGTTTATTCTGCTAGAACGAGGCACCGATGATGAGATTACGCCGCTGTTTCGCCGCGCGGGCCTGGCGGTGCGCTCTAAGCTGTCGACCTGGGATGACTATGCGATTATGGCCATGGTCGAGGACGGCCTGGGCGTGAGCATTCTTCCCGCGCTCATCTTGCGCCGCTGCCAGTTCGATGTTGCCGTGCGCCCACTCGAGGGGCATCCCCATCGGCAGATCAACGCCATATATCGAACGGCCGATGTTTCGCTTGCTGCCGCCCGTTTCCTCGAATACCTCTAAACGCGTGCGTGTCATTGTCCGCTTTGGGCAAATCTCAGAGTCCGGCGCATTTTCTTATGAAATTGAACTTCCCGATAATGCGCCGCGCTATACTGCTTGCTAAATTGAACCTTGGTTCAATTCGTGTTCTATAAATTGAACTTTGCCAGCAAGGAGGTTCCTGTGGCCCAAGAGACGTTTTGCGATCGCCTGCGACAGACTATGTCCAATCGCGACGTTCGCCAATCGGACGTAATCCGCGCATCGGAGATGCTCGGCAAAAAACTCGGCAAGAGTCAGATGAGCCAATATGTGAGCGGCAAGACGATTCCGCGGCGCGATGTGGCTGAGCTGCTCGCCCGTATTTTGGAGGTCGATGTTACCTGGCTGCTCGCCGGCGACGCCGATCAAGGCGAGGCATCATCACCCCGCAACGATTCCAAGCCCGAACCCCATCCCTCAGCTCAAATTGCAAGGAGCACCACCATGCGTACTTTTTCTAAATCCACCAAACTCGACAACGTCCTGTATGACGTGCGCGGTCCCGTCGTCGACGAGGCCGCCCGTATGGAGGACGAGGGCGAGCGCATCCTCAAGCTCAATATCGGCAACCCGGCGCCCTTCGGTTTCCGCACACCCGATGAGGTCATCAAGGACATGCGCCAGCAGCTGCCCGACTGCGAAGGCTATTCCAACTCGCGTGGCCTGTTCTCCGCGCGCAAGGCGATCATGCAGTATTCGCAGATCAAGGGCCTGCCCAATGTTCAGATGGAGCATATCTACACGGGCAACGGCGTGTCCGAGCTCATTCAGCTTTCGATGAACGCGCTGCTCGACAATGGCGACGAGATTCTGATCCCCAGCCCCGACTATCCGCTCTGGACGGCGTGCGCAACCCTTGCCGGCGGTCATCCCGTACATTATCTGTGTGATGAGCAGGCGGATTGGTATCCCGACCTGGAGGATATGGAGTCCAAGATTACGAGCGCGACCAAAGCCCTCGTCATCATCAACCCCAACAACCCCACGGGTTCCGTCTATCCGCGCGAGGTGCTCGAGGGCATCGTCGAGATTGCACGCAGGCATCAGCTGATGATCTTTGCCGATGAGATTTACGACCGCCTGTGCATGGACGGCTACGAGCACGTCTCGATTGCCTCGCTCGCTCCCGACCTGCCCTGCGTTACCTTTAGCGGTCTGTCCAAGTCGCACATGATCGCGGGCTATCGTATTGGCTGGATGGTGCTTTCGGGCAACCAGCGCTGCATGAGCGACTTCATCATGGGCATTAACATGCTCTCCAACATGCGCCTGTGCTCCAACGTGCCGGCTCAGTCGATCGTTCAGACGGCACTTGGTGGTCATCAGTCCGTTAACGACTACATCCGTCCCGGCGGCCGTGTCTACGAGCAGCGCAACTTTGTGTATGAGGCGCTCAACAAGATTGACGGCATCTCGGTGGTTAAGCCGCGTGCGGCGTTCTACATCTTCCCCAAGATGGATGTGAAGAAGTTCAACATCACCGATGACGAGCAGTTCGCCCTTGACCTGCTGCACGAGAAGAAGATCCTGATCACGCGCGGCGGCGGCTTTAACTGGGCTGAGCCCGACCACTTCCGTATCGTGTACCTGCCGCGCATGGAAGTACTCAAAGAGTCGCTCGAAGACCTCGCCGACTTCTTCGATCATTACCGCCAGTCGTAGGGGATAGAAACTCCGCACTATGAAAAGCTCCCTGCAGTTGTTTTGCTGCAGGGAGCTTTCTTGAATCGGCGGAACTAAATAACAATCCCATTGCAGTGGTCGATTTCGTGCTGGATGATCTCGGCGGTGTAGCCCGAGAAGTTTTTGATGCGGTGGACGAAGTTCTCGTCCAAATACTCAACCTTAATGCGGCGATAGCGGGTACAGGGACGCTCGCCGATCAGCGAGAGACATCCTTCGCTCGTCTGATAGGCATTGACCTGCTCAAGAATTTGAGGGTTGTACATCAGGAGTGTCCTGTTGCCGTCCTTTACGCAGATGATGCGTTTGCGCACGCCGATCATGTTGGCGGCGAGGCCCACGCACTCGCGCTCATGCTCGTGGAGCGTATCCAGGAGATCCTGCCCGGTCGCGGCATCGTCGGGTCCCGCGTCTTCGGAAGGCAGACGCAAAAAGAACTCGGATTTCATGATGGGCTTAATCATGGCGGGCTCCTCATGTCTTATGCTTTCGTGGACTTTTAATAATAGCGCGGAAGGAAAGCTGTGCGTCCGCGTTACAATCTTTCGACGTTGGACCATGTTGTCAGACTCGTCGAGTACGGCGTCTGGCGTAAGTCTAGGGCTCATTTTTCGCCCTGGACTGTTCCTCTGGGGCGATGCGACTGTCGTTCCAAGAGGAAGGAAATGCATGGGGAGCAAATCTCAGCAACAAGTTCAAGTAGCGCCATCGGCCACTGCGGCGATTCTCGTCGTAATGTATATTGCAGCCTTTGTTGCCGCGTTTAACGAGAACATCATTAACGTGGCGTTGCACGACATTATGGCGGCCTTTTCGGTGAGTGCCACCACGGCGCAGTGGCTCGTTTCGGGCTACATGATCGTGACGTCGATCTTTACGGCCATCATGGCCTTCCTGTCCGGCCGTTTCTCGACGCGCAAGCTGCTGTTTTTCGCATGCGGATGCATGGTCGCCGGCGAAGTCCTGTGCCTGTTCGCTCCGTCATTTAGCGTTTTGCTGCCAAGCCGTATTTTGCAGGCTGCGGGATCGGGCATCTTGTTCCCGCTCATGATGAACGTGGTGCTGTCTTGCGCTCCGCGCGAGAAGCTCGGTCTCTATCTGAGCCTGGGCGGAGCCTGCATTACGCTGGGGCCGGCGTTTGGACCCGTGATCAGCGGTCTTATGTGCACGTTGTTTGGCTGGAGGGCGGTGTTCGTAGTGCCGCTGGTGGGCGGCATTGTGGTCGCTGCGGCGGGCGTAAAGCTTGTTCAGAATGTCGGAGAGCGTTCGAACGCCACGCTTGATATTCTGTCGGTTGTTTTGCTCGCCGCCGGTATTACGGCATTTGTGTATTCCGTAGGCGAGTTCTCGACCAATCTGATTGCCGGTATCGTGACGCTTTTCGCCGCCATTGTGCTGCTCGGCCTGTTTGCGGCCCGCCAGCTCAAGCTCGAGCATCCGGTGCTTAACGTGCGTCCCATGGCGAGCGTTCGTTTTTGGCCTGCGTGTCTGCTTGTGGTGGTGTCGATGATGACGACGTTCTCGATGAGCGTTTTGTTGCCGCTCTATTTTGAGGGCGCATACGGCATGACCGCACTTGTTGCGGGCTTGCTCATTTTGCCGGCGATTGCCTGCAACGCCGTGACCTCGATTGTGGGCGGACGCGTGATGGACGCCCGTGGCGCATGGCCGCTGCTGCCGGTCGGCTTTGCCCTGATTGCCGTGGGGCAGACTGCCATCTCGATGACGGCGGCAAGCATGAACATCGGCGTTGTCGTGGTACTGACCGTTGTGGTGTATGCCGGAGTCGGTTTGGTGCTGAGTCCCTCGCAGACGGCCGGCTTGGAGACGCTGCCTGCCGCTGAGCATCCCCACGGAACGGCATTGCTCAACACGTGGAACATGATTGCCGCATCGTTTGGTCCGTCGTTGTTTATCGGTCTGCTCTCGAGTTCTGCGGCGACCGCCGGCGCCGCTGGCGTTGTGATCGACGTTGCCCAGGCGATTGGATTTGCAGCTGCCGTGCGTGTGGCGGCTGTAATTGCCGTGGTCGGGTTCGTGGCGTCGCTGGTGTACGCTCGTCGCGAGTCGCACATGTCGCATTAATGTGTGCACATAGATTCTGCAGCTAGATTAGATGACGACACCATAAACTAGTGGACGTTTTGCCGAGAGGCATGAATGTTTAAAGCGCAAAGAGTGCGCGACGGGCCCCGCGAATGGGGCGATGATGCCCGAGAGGGCCAAGAAGGAGTCTCATGTCCGAGAACGAAGAGATCATGAACGAGACCGAGAACGAGACCGTGGCTGCCGAGGTTGAGGCAGTCGAGACCGTGGAGACCGAAGCTGCCGAGGTTGAGGCTGCTGACGAGGTTTCCGCCGAGGAGGAGGCCGAGGTTGTCGAGGCCGCCGTTGATTACGATGACGAAGAGCTGATGGACAAGATGCAGAAGGCCGCCCGCCTGCTGCGTAGCCGTCGCTTTGCTATTTCCAAGGAGGAGGAGGCCAAGGCCGAGCGCATGGCGAACATCGAGCGCGCCATCAAGCTTCTTGACCTCAAGCCCAAGATGGAGCAGAAGGAAATGTCCGACCTGCTGGGCATGCGCCTTCGTGAGCTCGATGGTCTGATGGCCGCGGCCGAGGCTGCCGATCTGGTCGGCCGCATCGACGATGCCGAGGGCGATATGCGCAAGATCGTTGTCTTCGCTGCCGAGGATGCCGCCGAGGGCCTGGTCGAGCTTGCCAACAAGAAGGAGAAGCTCCTGCCCGAGCTTTCTTACGAGGAGGCCACCGAGCTGATGGCCGCTCTCGATAAGGTCATTGCTCCGCTCGTCGCCATGGGCCTGGACGAGGACCGCGGTCCTCGCGGCGGTCGTGACGATCGCGGTGGCCGTGGCGGCGACCGTGGCGGTCGCGGCGGCTTTGGCGATCGCGGTGGCCGTGGTGGTGACCGTGGCGGTCGCGGTGGCGATCGTGGCGGTCGTGGCGGCTTTGGTGACCGTGGCGGCGACCGTGGCGGTCGCGGCGGCTT
>CABRWN010000034.1 GCA_902474645.1 uncultured Collinsella sp. | reverse complement strand
CTGTCGTGTAGGGGGTCTTATTTAGACCAAGGCCGGGGCGACTAGGCCTCCATCTCGGCGAGCTCCTCCTTGGAGAAGCCGGTGACAAAGACGACGGCAGCGGCAATAGCAAAGGAGATTGCCATACCGACGATAGCCCAGACGGTGTTCATCTGGCCACCCTGCAGGTAGTTGGTGAAGACCAGGAAGTTGGAGGCACCGCCTGCGAGGTAATAGGTGACGCCCATGAGGCCCGAGAACACAGCGCCGATGGCACCGCCGATGAACATGCCGAGCATGGTGCGGCGGAAGCGCATGAGGATACCGAAGAGCGCGGGCTCGGTGACGCCGCCGGCGATGGCGGAGATGACGTAGCCCAGGGCAAGACTCTTCTCGTCAGCGTTCTTCATCTTGAGGAAGGCACCGAAGGCGCAGTCCCAGACAGCGGCCATAGCGCAGTTAGTGGAAACGAAGACGAAGGGATCGTAGCCAGCAGCGATGATCTGCACCTGAGCGAGCAGGATAACGGGCATGTGCATACCGCAGACCACGAAGAGCTGCCAGAAGGCGCCGAGGATGGCCATCACGATCAGGATACCGATGCCGCCCATGTCAGCGAGACCGAAGAGGGCGTTAGCGATGAGGCTGCCGATCTCGTTGCCGAGCGGGGCGAGGACGATGAAGGCGATGGGGATGGTAACGATCATGGTGCAGAACGGCGTGAAGACCGTGGAGAGCACGTCGGGCATGACCTTCTTAAAGAACTTCTCGACGAAGTAGAGGACAGGCACCGAAAGGATAATCGGCAGGACGGACTGCTGATAGTTGGCAGCGGCGATCTGAATGCCGTAGACGGAGATGATTCCGCCGCCATCCTGGGTCGCGACACTCACGACGGACGGGGCCATGAGGGCGCCGCCGAGGAGCATGCCCAGAACCGGGGAGGCGCCGAGCTTCTTAGCGGCGGCATAGCCCAGGTAGATGGGGATAAAGGTAAACGTGGCCTCGTACAGGGTGGTGTAGAGGAACGTGTAGGTCGGATCGGTGTCAGAGAGAACGCCGAGCATGGTGGGACCGAGGACCGCAGCGATGGTGCGGAACAGACCGCCGGCCATGAGCAGCGGGATCAGCTGGGTCATGGAGCCCGACAGATAGTCGAGGATGATGTTCGGCAGGTTCTTGAGCTCGAACTTCTCCTTGGGAGCATCGAGGTTCTCGTCGACCGCGGCACCCTGCTTGACGCCGGACATGGCGACGAACTCGGCGAGCACCTTGGGCACGTTCTGGCCGATGATGACCTGGAGCTGGCTGCCGGCGAACTGGCAACCCAGAACACCCTTGACCTTCTTGATCTTCTCCACGTCGGCCTTGTTGTTGTCCTTGAGCGTCAGACGCAGACGCGTCATGCAGTTGGTGGCGACGGAAACATTCTCCGCACCGCCCACGAGCTCGAGGACATCGGTGGCAATCTGCTTGTTATCTACTGCCATGGGACCCCTCCCCATATCATCATGTGCCTACTCGTTTGGGCGTAGGCACGCCTTTGGCTCGGCGACTATAACCCCTTACGGCCACCGAACCCTTGGATACGCTGTCGTAAACAATGTGTTTACTGAACGTTTACGGGCTTTAGTTTACACGGAACGTCTAATTTGTTGCAATTTTGCCGTCTGTAGTCCGGTGAACGGTAGGAAATCGGGGGTGAACGTACTTGAACGGTAAGGGATTGTCTATTTGACGCTCTGCTGCTAAATGCCTATTTACGTGGTCTTTTAATTTGGTAAACACCTCTATTCTTTGTTGACCCATCAACAAAAGCCCTGCTAAATGGTGATAAACGAATGTTTAGTAATTTGTTGAGTGTTCATTTTGACCGTTTACCGAGTTCATCTGCCTGTTCTGTAGCTCTGCATTAAACTAAACATGTTTAAGTTGTATTGCCGCTGATGTTTACCACTCGCGGCGCAGAGGAGGCAGCTCATGGAACTCAAATCGTGCACCTACGCAACCGTCACCACGCTGGGAGACTTTGGCCCCTGGATCAGCAAAGTCGTGCTCGACCTGCCGTGCACCGTTCGCGCCAACGATATCGATGCGCGCACCTTCCATATATATGTAGAGCGCCATGAACGCACGGGCGAGATCCTGATGCGCAAAGAGCGCGGCGCCGACCACGCCGCACCTTCCGTAGGCTATGTCGACGTCCTCGCCGCCTATCCGTGCGATGAGTGCGGACGCAAGCTCGCCTTTGGCACCCATGTGGCGCTCGAGATCGCCGAGCAGCGCCTGACCAAGAAGATCGAGGGCAGCGTGATGGGCTCGCGCTTGCTCGACGACCAGCTGCGCATCACGCAGCTCGCGGCCCTTCCCGGCAATGACGGTGACGATCCAACCTGCGGCCTGGTCTTTGATACCTGCCGCGGCGACATCTGTCCCGCGCTCAAGGGCTGGAGCAATGCCACGCAAAAGACCGCCGTCAACGGCATCGCGCTCGAGTACGGCTTCTTTGAGCCCAGCTTTAAGGCCGAGGACTCCGCCTGCTTCAACCCCTTCGCGCCCGAAACGACAGTCGTGCCCCAGAAGGCCCCGCTCGTGGTGTACCTGCACGGCGCTGGCGAGGGCAAGGGCGCTACGCAAGGCGAGGGCGCCACGCGCGCTTATATCGGCAACCGCGTGACGGCCATCAGCCAGGCGCAGATCCAACGCTACTTTGGCGGCTTTGCCTGGGTTCTCGTGCCGCAGTCGCCCACGTTTTGGATGGACAACGGCACTGAGCAGCTCGGCCACTCCAACCAGAGCATCTACTCCCCCGTGCTCAAGGCGCTCATCGACGAGTTTGTCGCCGAGCATGCCGACCGCATCGACACCGACCGCATCGTGGTCGCCGGCCTTTCCAACGGCGGCTTTATGACGCTGCGCCTGTGCGCCGACTACCCCGAGTTCTTCGCCGCGGGCCTTCCCTGCTGCGCGCCGTGGTACAACGCCACGGACGAGGACGTTGCTGCCCTTGCCAAGACACCGCTGTGGTTTACGCACTCCAAGGGCGATGAGCTCGTGATACCGCAGGAGACCGTGCTGCCGCTCACGGCTCGCCTGCGTGATGCCGGCGCCAACGTGCACCTCACCTACTTTAGCCATGTCGAGGACCTGACCGGCGTGTACCGCGAGGCCGACGGCTCGCCCAAGAAGACGTTCAACCATGGCGTGTGGATCCACCAATTCAACGACCTGTGTTATCAAGACTTCGACGGGAGCAACGTACTCATCGACGGCGAGCCGGTGGGCTGCTGGGAGTGGTCGGCCAGGGTCGATAGGTAATCCGTCCCTTCGCGGGCACTGGGGTTTACCTCTGCAAACGTCCTCGGGCATGCATGGTTCGGCGCTTTGCGCTTCGCGCTGCGCCGGACCATGCCCCCTGCGGAATGTTTGCAGAGGTAAACCCCAGTGCCCGCTGTGTTTCCATTGCTGAGACCCTGGCCGGCCGCTTGCGGCAGCACGCCGGGTCGATGGCGATGGGGGCGTGGGTCCCGTCTTGCCTTACGCGTAACTGGCTGAATTGATTTTGATTGGAGCTGTTCCTATGTCCCAGAATTTGACTCGGGTGATTGTTACCACTGATATGGAAGTCGATGATATGAACTCACTCATTCATTTGGCTCTGTATCTTAATGTGCTTGATGTTCAGGCTGTGGTGTATACGGCTTCGCAGTATCACTTTCTTGGGGATGGGGTTCATACGCTCGGCGAGGTAAATTCGCATTGGCGGACCAAAGGGCGTCGCTCTTATGAGTGGGATGTTGTGCCCCATGAGCCCGATCCGCTGGCCGGCGAGCTTCGTGAGTATCGTCCGTTTCCCGAGCATTGGATTGAGAGTCTCTGGAGTAATGAATATGCCCAAGCTTGGCCGCAGTTGCAGGCAAATGCGGACGCTGCCGGTGAGCCGCCGTTTCCCACGCCTGCCCAGATGATCGAACGCACCTTTGTGGGAAATGTTGCCTTTGAGGGTGATGTAACTGAGGAAACTGAGGGGTCCCGCGTAATTGCACAGGCGATTTTGGATGATGACCCGCGTACGTTATGGCTGCTCAGCTGGGGCGGCATGAACACCATCGTTCGCGCCCTTATGAGCATTGCCGAGCGTTATCGCGCCATGCCCGAATGGCCCGCCGTGCAGAAGCGAGTCCATCAGAAGGTGCGCGTGATGGGTGTTGCCGATGGCGTAGGGCAGGACAACTCATGGCTCGACCATGGACGCGAAATCTTTCCCGAGCTCGTCTTTTGGCGCGTGCCCTATAGGTACGGCGGCTATATCGACGCCAAGACGGCTCAGCCCGATACGCTGCCGCTATTTAAGGCCCCTTGGCCCGAGCAGAATCTCACGCAGGGAAACGGCCCCCTCATGGCGCGCTATATGCTCTATGGCGATGGCAAGGTCTACGAAAACGAGCCCGAGCGCTTTCAGTTTGGCAAGCATGCCCGTCTGGATTGGGGCCTGGAGGGCATGCCCGCGATGCAGTTTGAGCGCGGCGACTTTATGGCCGAAGGCGACAGCATGACCTATATTCCGCTGCTGCCGTTTGGCCTGCGCGGTATCGACGACCCCGACTTCGATACGCTACTCGGCCGCATGTTTCATGATGGGCGCCCCGATGCAGACGCACCCACCGTTTTTGCCGCCATCAGCACGCCTGCAGACGACAACCCCAATCCCTACCTGCGCGCCTATCAGGAAGACTTTGCCGCCCGCGCGCAATGGTGTGCCCATGATCCGGCAGCCTGCTCGCATCCGGCGCATGTTGTCGAAGTTGTGGCCGATCGCAGTGCCGTAGCCGGCGAACGCGTCGCCCTTGCAGCGACCATCGTCGACCCCGACGACAAGGGCTTCGATGCGCATTGGGATGTCGCCGTGGACCCGTCGAGCTATGCGGGCGCCCAAGACCTGTCGCTGTGGCAAAAATGCACGCCGGACACCACTTTCGTCGTGCCCGCCGACGCACGGCCCGGCGATCGCTTCGCGCTCACCCTCACCGTGCAGACACGCGCCGAGCGCCCCTGCAGCCGCTACGCCCAGGTCGCCATCACCGTCGCGTAGCAACCGACGGCGCCCACATTCGGCAAGGAGTGTCCCCAGGCGCCGGCACAAAAGGAACGTCCCCAAGTGCCGAAATGACGAGAGTGGATAATCTCCCACTTTGAGCCCGCAAACAGACCAAAAACGGGAGATTATCCACTCTCACTCTGCGGGCACTCATTTAAGTACGTCCCCAATGAGTACCCCCACGGCAACGGCACCGCCGATGTTTTGGCAACGACAGCGAAAACCCGCCAGAGCGAGCAAGGTGCCTTGAAACGAGGCGGCATTGACCTTCTGGTCATGCCGCCGAAGTTGAAAGGCAGATTGCCGCTCTGGCGGGTTTGCAGCGTCAAGTGGTTACGCGGGTTGGTAAACCCGCGTAACTAACGAACTCCGTACTGCTCGTAGTAGGCGTCGATGGCGTCCTTGAGCTCATCGTCGATGACGACCTTGCCGTCGATCTCGTGGTTGTAGAGAGTCTCGACGACCTCGGCCATGGAGACGATGCTCGCGACGGGGAAACCGTACTTGGCCTCGATCTCCTTCTGCGCGGTGGTCACGCCACCCTTGCCGACCTCCATGCGGTTGAGGGACACGATCAGGCCCTTGATCTCGACATCGGCAGCAGCCTTGACCTTGGGATAGGTCTCGTCGATGGACTTACCGCTGGTGGTGACGTCCTCGACCATGACCACGCGGTCGCCGTCCTGGGGCTCATAGCCCAGCAGGTTGCCCTTATCGGCGCCGTGGTCCTTGGCCTCCTTGCGGTCGCAGCAGTACTTGACCTCCTTGCCGTACAGCTCGTGGTAGGCAATCGCGGTCACGACGGCCAGCGGAATACCCTTGTAGGCCGGCCCAAACAGCACATCAAAGTCGTCGCCAAAGTTATCGTGGATAGCCTGGGCGTAATACTCGCCCAGCTTCTTGAGCTGGTAGCCCGTCACGTAAGCGCCGGCGTTCATAAAGAACGGGGATTGACGGCCGCTCTTGAGCGTAAAGCTGCCGAATTTAAGAACGTCGGACTCGACCATAAACTTGATGAACTCTTGCTTGTAAGCCTCCATGCGGGCTCCTCTCGTAATCGCGTACGTGCCTTCCAGTTTAGCGCAGGCGAAGCGTCGATGCGGGCGCGCTTTGAGGCCACGGCATTCTGTAAAGGCTTTGTCAGGGGCAACGGTTTTCCGAACAATGGGGGTTGACATGTCAAACCCCCTCATCAAGAATACGGGCGGATTAAAACGGGTACGAGATACCCAAAGCGCGCTGCGCCCGTCCATAAGGAGGTGTGCCATGGAAGGCAGTCATAGTCGAAAAACCTGCATGTCGCCCTCGGCACGCCGCGAGGATTCCGTATTCGCATAAGCGCCACGAACCGATCGTCAAAACCGCCACAAAGGTGCCTGTCCCCTTTGTGGCGGTTCGCGAGCTTGACGTGAGCGACATCTAGGTTTTTTGAAGCAAATACGGCACGTACGCTAACTCCCTTCAACAAGGAGGACCCTATGCTGATGCTCAAAACCGCTACGGTACTCGAAGCTATCTCCAAGCGCCGCCGCACGGCGCGCCCTGCCGCCCACGCCGGCCTGTCCAAGAACACCATATTCGCCGCCACCCATTGTGCTGAGGACACTCTCGTACTGCTTGACGCCACGGCAAACGGCCTCACCGCCGAGCACGCCGCCGAGCGCCTGAGCGCCGTCGGCCCCAACACCATCGAAGCGCCGACCAAGACGCTCGCCCGCCGCATCGCCGACGCGTTCGTCGATCCCTTCGCTGGCATCCTCGCCGCCCTCGCACTGGTCTCGCTCTACATCGACGTGCTCGCCGTGCCCGAGCTGCAGCGTGACCCCTCCACGGTCATCGTCATCGGCATCATGTTGCTGGTATCGGGCGGTATGAAGTTTATCCAAGAAGCCCGCAGCGGCAATGCGGCCGAGGCCCTTAACGACCTGGTCTCCAACACCTGCTGTGCCCTGCGCGACGGTGAGCGCGTCGAGATCCCCTTCGACGAGCTCGTCCCCGGTGATGTGATCCGCCTCTCTGCTGGAGATATGGTGCCGGCCGATGCCCGCGTCATCACCGCGCGCGACCTATTTGTGATCGAGTCCGCGCTCACCGGCGAGAGCGAGGCCGTCGAGAAGACCGCTGCCATCACCGTCGTCGAGGGCGCCGACGGCTCTGCGCTGCCATTCTCTGCCTGCAAGAACATCGTCTTTACCGGCACCTCCGTGCAAAACGGCACCGCCATGGCGCTTGTCGTTGCCACCGGCTCGGACACTTACCTGGGCGGCATCGCCAAGATGCTCAACGGGCGCGTCGAGAAGAGCGCGTTTGACCGCGGCGTCTCGAGCGTCTCCATGCTGCTCGTACGCCTCATGCTCGTTATGGCGCCGGCCGTCTTTGCCATCAACGCCGCCACCAAGGGCAACGTCATCGACGCGCTGCTGTTCGCCACGAGCGTGGCCGTGGGCATCACGCCGCAGATGCTTCCCGTCATCGTGACCACGAGCCTGTCGCAGGGCGCCAAGGACCTCGCCCGTCGTCAGGTTATCGTCAAGGAACTGCCGGCGATCCAAAACCTCGGCGCGATGGACGTCCTGTGCTGCGACAAGACCGGCACCCTCACCGAAGACCGCATCGTGCTCGAGCGCTACCTCAACACCGACGGCAACGAGGACGCACGCGTGCTGCGCCATGCGTTTTTGAACAGCTTCTTCCAGACTGGCCTCAAGAACCTTATCGACCTGGCCGTCATCGACCGCGCCGACGTGACGCCCTCGACCGTCGCGCCCGATTCCATGCTGGGCCAGAGCCTGCGTGACCGCTATGCCAAGGTCGACGAGGTGCCCTTCGATTTCTCGCGCCGTCGCCTGAGCGTAGTTGTAGCCGACGCCCAAGGCAAAACCCAGATGGTTACCAAGGGAGCTGCCGAGGAGATGCTCGAGATCTGCTCCTTTGTCGAGGTCGATGGCATCGCTCAGCCGCTCACCGACGAGAAGCTCGCCCAGATTCGCAAGCAGGTCGCTGGGCTTAACGCCGAGGGCCTGCGCGTGATTGCTGTGGCGCAGAAGACCGATCCGCGCTGCGTAGGCGAGTTTGGCATCGCCGACGAGTGCGACATGGTGCTGATGGGCTTTTTGGCCTTCCTCGATCCGCCCAAAGCAAGTGCCGCGGGCGCCGTCGCCACCCTCGAGGCCAAGGGCGTCGCCGTTAAGGTCCTGACCGGCGACAATGACCGTGTCGCCGCCACCGTCTGCGAGCAGATCGGCATCGACGCGAGCAACGTCTTGCTGGGCTCCGAGATCGATGCGCTCGACGACGCCGAGCTTGCCGAGCGCGCCGAGAACACCCACCTCTTCGCCAAGCTCTCGCCGCTGCAGAAGGCGCGCCTGGTGCGCGTCATGCGCGAGTTGCTCGGCCACACCGTGGGCTTTATGGGCGACGGCATCAACGACGCCGCCGCGATGCGTGCGAGCGACTGCGGCATCTCGGTCGACTCCGCCGTCGATATCGCCAAGGAATCCGCCGATATCATCTTGCTCCAAAAGGACCTGGGCGTGCTCGAGCGCGGCATCATCGAAGGCCGCCGCACCTACGGCAACCTGCTCAAGTACCTCAAGACCACGGTGAGCTCCAACTTTGGCAACGTGCTGTCCGTAACCGCTGCGAGCCTGTTCTTGCCGTTTTTGCCCATGAGCGCTCTGCAGCTGGTGCTGCTGTCGCTGGTCTACGAGATCGTGTGCATCGCACTGCCGTGGGACACCGTCGACAACGCCTGGACTGCCCGCCCGCGCGCTTGGGACGCTGCGTCCATCAAGGGCTTTATGCTCGAGCTGGGCCCCGTGAGCTCGCTGTTTGACATCGTGACCTTCGCCGCGCTCTTCTTTGTGGTGTGCCCCGCCGCCGTGGGCGCAAGCTGGTCCGAGCTTGCCGCCGCGGGCGACGTCGCGGGTATGGCGACCTTTGCGGCGCTCTTCCAGAGTGGCTGGTTTGTCGAGTCCATGTGGTCGCAGACGCTCGTGATCCACATGCTGCGCTCCCCGCGCCTGCCGAGCCCGCGCGACCACGCCGCGCCCGCGCTGTGCGTTCTCACCGTGCTGGGCCTGGCGCTCGTCACTTGGCTGCCGGCAAGCCCCATCGCCGATGCACTGGGGCTCATGCCGCTGCCAACGAGCTTCTTCGCGCTGCTCATCGGCATCGTCACCGCCTACATCGCGCTCACTCAGCTGGCAAAGCGCCGCTACATTGCACGCCACGGCGAGCTGCTGTAGCAAGCAGACGGAAAACACCCTGCCAGTTGCCGTTGCCACTATCACAGCTGCCAACGCCTCTGCCGCTGCCGCAATCTATCCCCTCAGCAATTGCGGTGAAATAGTTCCTGTTTAAAGCCGCGTGACTTTAATTTAGGGACTATTCCACCGCAACTTATTGGGAAATTAGCTAGTCCTTGGGCGTCCAGGACCAGAAGAAGATGATAAGGGCCACACGCGAGGCGGTATCGGTCTTCTTGTTGATTGAGGAAATGTGGCGATAGAGCGTGGAGCGCGAAAGGAAGAGCGTTGTGGCGATGTCCTGAACGCTCTGGTCCGAAACGACCAATACCTCAAGAATATCGCGCTCGCGCTCTGTAAGCCCAAAGGTGGCGACGAAAGCATCGAGGCGTTCATCGGACGTGAGCTCCGCTGCCTCCACGGGCTCGGGGTCGGAGCATGTGGGCGCAAGATCCCCACCAAGATCGTCGGTGGCAAGCGGCAGGCCATCCTGCATCACGGCATCATCGGCTCGTTGCCCCAACTGCACCAGCAGCGTAATCGCAATGCCCACAAACATCACGAGCGCCGCACCGACCGCAGCCAGCACGTTTTGACTCGAGATAATCGCCACCGCCGGCGCCGTCACGAGCATCGAGCACACGTTGTTGACGACGCGACCCATGCACGGCCAAAAATATGACCAGCGCGCATAGAGCGAGACGGCGGCATATTTTGTGGTAAAGAACACCACGAAAAAGCCCGAGCCCAGATAAAAAATGATCGTGGCAGCGAGCTCGTTGCCACCATTGCCGTCGACGATGAGCACAAAGAACGAAAGCGTGGACAGTATGGCGGCACATGTCATGCCGATATTCATATACGAGCGGCCGTGCAGGTCAAATAGTGCGCCAGCGACCAACGAGCTCACGACAGGCAGCAGGCGCGGCCAATCGCCCAAATCGACGGCTCCGACAGCATGCAAGGTCGTGAAGCCCGCGTTGAGAGCGGCGAATACGCTGGAAAGATACGCCGTCGCCACGGTCAGGCGAACTACGGCGCGACGGAATGCCGCCTTTGCCTCGGGATCGTCATGCCACTTGGCGCCATATTCCAGAGCATCTACCGAAAGCCCGGCAGCACTGGGTTCAAAGTTGGGGTCGGACTCGTCACGCAGCTTGGCGCGTCGGGCACCGTGGAGCAACGCCACCTGCGCGATCGCACAGACGACCAGAACAGCCTGCTGAGGAATACCGACAGGCATCACCATGTGGTTGATCACCTGTACCAGAACGCCCATGGCATAGGAAAGTGCGGCGGCGCGCGCCAGGCAGGGCGTCTGCGCAAAACGCCGCGCAAGATTGGCATGGGCGGTCGATCCGCAATAGCCCAGGGCGCAGCACGCCACCAGGCCGCCGGCAATTACTACCTCAAACCGCACTGCCGTAATCATCAGCAGCAACGCCGATACCAACAGCACGCCTGTAATATCGCTCGTCGCATCGATCGTCTGGGGAAGGCGATAGTACAGAAATGGGCGCACGAAAAAGCCAATCACGCTCGCGCCGACAACGATGCTCTCGTAGATGACAACCTCACTCGATGGCACGAACTCGGCTATGCGCACATCAAAGAGATACTCGCACGCCAAAAACGTGAAGAAGAACAGCGCCAGGCATATAATCTCCCGAATGCCCCGACGCAGATATGCGGTTGTGTCTCCCATGCCCCTCATGGTTAACCCCCGGCCGCTCAATTGTCTGGAATTCCATTTTAATAAAGAACCAGTCTCAATATCGAAGCCAGGCTCGAAATGTTGCCAATTCGACCCCAGCCGTCCACATCACGCCGCGATTTTGAGCCGCATGGACCAGAAGGGACGCGCGCGATCTCTAGCTCGGCCAGGAGTGTCTCCAACTACCACTCATTTAAGTACGTCCCCAATGAGTGGCCCGTCCCCAATGAGTGGCCGAAGAGTGTCCCCTGCGACTAGTCGTTTAAGAACGTCCCCAACGACTAGTCAAAAATGGGCCATGTGTCCCAGTTGTGGAGACTCCTTGAGCCGTCTGGGTATCGCGAAGGATCGCACACTCCCCCATCATCAAAAGTGACACACGCTACCTGTTGATGGGAGGCAGCCATGGGCTTCTTTGACAAGATGTTCGAGAAGAAAGAGTGCGCGATTTGCGGTACCGAGCTGGGACTTCTAGGTAAGACAAAAATCAATGAAGGCTACCTGTGCAAAGAGTGCGCCGGCAAGCTCTCCCCCTACTTTCACGGCTATCGCTCCAGCACCGCGGACGATATCCGTGAGCAACTCGCCTACCGCGAGGCCAACGCCGAACGCCTGTCTTCGTTCAACCCCACGCGCACGCTTTCTGCCGGGCGCACCAATATTATGCTTGATGAGGACGCGGGCCTGCTGATCATCACTTCGCAGAGCCGCTGGCGCGACGCCAATCCCGACATCATCGAGTTCTCGCAGGTACTCGGCTGCGATATGGATATCGACGAGCAACGCACCGAGATCTATCGCGAGACCAAGGACGGCGAGCGCGAGAGCTACAACCCGCCGCGCTACGACCTGGATTACGACTTTAATCTGACCATCCATGTCAACACGCCGTACTTTACCGAGATCAACCTGCGCGTGAACGACTCCACCATCGATCAGCGCGGCTCCATCGAATACCGCGAGGCCAAGCGCCAGGCAACCGAGGTCCGCGATGCGCTGGTGCAGCTGCGCCAGGAGACGCGCGACAGCGTCGTGGCCGCCAAGGCCCCCAAGACCGCGGTGACCTGCCCCTTCTGCGGAGCCACCACCATTCCCGATGCCAGCGGGCGCTGCGAATACTGCGGCGGCGCCATCGGCGCATAGCCCCCGGCACGGAAAGGACCGATCATGGCCTTCGAGAGCGTTAACTATCAGTGCCCTGCCTGCGGTGGCCCCTTGCATTTTGCAAGCGCCGAGCAAAAGCTCGTCTGCGACTACTGTGACTCGCGCTTTGGAGTCGAAGAGGTCGAGGCCCTCTATCGCGAGCGCCAGGACAAGGCCGACGCCAAAGCCGATGCGGCAGCCGCAACGCCAAAGCCCGTCGCTGACGACGCGGTGCAGGAGCTCGCCCAAAACGCCGGCTATATCTGCTCGTCGTGCGGTGCCGAGCTCGTGTCCGACGGCACCGTCGCCGTCACCACCTGCCCGTACTGCGGCAACCCCGCCGTGGCACCCGGTCAGCTCTCGGGCGACTTCTCACCCGACCTGGTGATTCCGTTTAAGCTCGGCCGCGACGACGTTATGGCCGCGCTCAAAGAGCACTACAAGGGCAAGATCCTGCTGCCCAAGAGCTTTGTCACCGGCAACCACATCGACGAAGTCCAAGGCGTTTACGTGCCGTTTTGGCTTTACGGCGCCCGCGTGGACGGCGAAGTGTACTTTGATGCGACCAACGAGACCGTGACCGAGGAATCCGACCGCACCGTCACGACCACCGACCACTATGACGCCTACCGCAAGGGAAACATCTCGTTTAAGCGCGTGCCCGTCGACGGATCGTCCAAGATGCCCGACGGCCACATGGACGCCATCGAGCCGTTTGACTACGATGCCCTGCGCCCGTTCTCGGTCGCGTATATGCCCGGCTACATCGCCAACCGCTACGACGAGGACTGCGAAACCTGCAAGGCGCGCGCCGAACGTCGCATGGAGGAAAGCACGATCTCGGCCCTGCGCGAAACCGTCGTCGACGAATATGACGATGCCACGATCGAAAGCAAGCAGCTCGACTACACCTGGGAAGACAGCGACTATGCCCTGTTCCCCGTATGGATGCTTTCCACCTCGTGGAACGGCAAGAGCTACCTGTTTGCCATGAACGGCCAAACCGGCCGCATGGTCGGCGAGCTCCCCTGCTCCAAGCCCAAGCTCGCCATCGCCTCGGTGCTGTTCTTTGTGATCGGATTTGTCCTCTCCCAGATTCTCTTCATGGGTGAGAACGCCTTCGATCCGGATTACCTCGCCTTTGACATCGAGGGCATCCTCATCAATATCATCGCGCCGCTGATCATCGTGATTATCGGAGACGTGCTACTGGTAGGCCAGCTCAAGACGGCCAACGAAGCAACCTGTGCCGATGAGTATTGTGGCGAGCTCGACCTGACCGAGAAGCACGACACCTTCAGCCACACCGAGACCACCGTTGTCATGAAAGACGACAAGGACGACTAAGCAATCCAACCAATACCACCCGGCCTTTGACGAGAAAGGAAGATCACCATGGGACTCTTGAAAGCTGGATTGGGAGCTGCCGGCGGCGTCATGGCCGACCAGTGGAAGGAATTTATCTACTGCGAATCGATGCCTGCTGACGTCTTGGCCTGCAAGGGCAGCAAGCGCACCGGTGGCCGCAGCTCCAACACGCACGGCGAGGACAACGTCATCTCCAACGGCTCGGTCATCGCCGTCAACGACGGCCAGGGCATGCTCGTGGTGCAAAACGGCAAGATCATCGAAGTCGCGCTGGAGCCCGGTGAGTTCGTCTTCGATACCGGCAGCGAGCCGAGCGTCTTTAGCGGCAATCTGGGCGACTCCATCAAGGAGACCTTCGCCAATATCGGCAGCCGTTTTACCTTTGGCGGCGACGCGGGCAAGGACCAGCGCGTCTACTTCATCAACACCAAGGAGATCATCGGCAACAAGTACGGCACCGCCTCGCCTGTGCCCTTCCGCGTGGTCGATAACAACATTGGCCTGGACGTCGACATCTCCGTGCGCTGCAACGGCGAGTATTCGTACCGCATCACCAACCCGCTGCTGTTTTACACCAACGTGTGCGGCAACGTGACCGATAGCTACACGCGCGATAAGATCGACAGCCAGCTTAAGTCCGAGCTGCTCACCGCCCTGCAGCCCGCCTTTGCCAAGATCTCGGAGATGGGCATCCGCTACAGCGCCATCCCCGGCCACACCACCGAGCTCGCCCGTGCACTCAACGAAGTCCTCTCTGCCGACTGGCGCGACCTGCGCGGCGTCGAGATCGTGAGCTTTGGCGTCAACTCCATCGCCGCCTCGCAAGAGGACGAGCAAATGATCAAGGACCTGCAGAAGGCCGCGGTCATGCGCGATCCCACCATGGCAGCCGCCAACATCGCCAGCGCCCAGAGCGATGCGATGCGCGCAGCAGCCGCCAACCCCAACGGCGCGATGGCAGGCTTTATGGGCATGGGCATGGCAGGTGGCATGGGCGGCATGAATGCCAGCCAGCTGTCCGCCGCCGGCCAGGCACAGCAGCA
>CABRWN010000033.1 GCA_902474645.1 uncultured Collinsella sp. | reverse complement strand
TGCGCTTGCATTTGGCCGCGGCGATGCGTTGGCGGCGGTGGTGACGGCGTTGCTGCTCATCTGCGTCATCGTCATCAATCTTCAACTTGTTTAGGCGCGATTCGAGCGCAGAAAAGGGGTCCCTATGACCGACAACGACCGCACGGCTCAGCTTGAGCGCGCCTGTTCGTATCTCAGGCGCATTCCGGCGTGGTATCTGGCCACGACCGATGTGGCCGACGGGCATCAGCCTCGCGTGAGGCCGTTTTCGTTTGCCATGGTCGATGACGGTAAGCTGTGGTTTTGTACGTCGCGCGACAAAGATGTGTGGGCGGAGCTGAGTGCGAATCCCAAGTTTGAGCTCTCGGGCTGGAAGCCGGGGGAATGTTGGATCGTGTTGACCGGCGAGGCCGCACTTGAGGACGACGCAGTTGCGAGCGACAGGGTGCGTCAAGCGGGTTTTAGGCACATGATGGGCATCGGCGAGGAACACGAGAGTGCCAACGACGGCCGCCTTGCTTTCTTTTCGGTCCGCAACATTGCCGCGCGGTTCTGTGATATCGACGGCAGCGAGGAGCGCCTGGAGCTCTAGCTCACATAAGCCAGGCTCCCAAACTGGCTAGTACAGGAGGAAACGTGGACGGATTGAATACGGTGCTGGAGTATCTGACGTCGGTGCCGGCGTGGTATCTGGCGACGAGTGTGGACGGGCAGCCGCATGTGCGTCCGTTTTCGTTTGCGCAGATTCAAGACGGCAAGCTGTGGTTTGTGACGGCGCGCACCAAAGATGTGTGGCAGGAGCTGCTGCAAAACCAGCGCTTTGAGGCCACGAGTTGGTGGCCGGGCCATGGTTGGTTGATCCTGCGCGGGCGTGCGGGGCTGGAAGACCGGGCTTCGAGTGAAATGCGCGAGGCCGGTTGGAAGCATCTTGAGCGCTTGAGCGAGCACTATGAGGGACCTAACGATCCCACGCTCGTCTTCTTTAGTGTCGAGGATCCCAAGGCTTTTATCTGCAATCACGACGAATGGGTGCCGGTCGAGCTCTAGCCAGCTGGCTCATCCTAACAACTTAGTTTTCGCATGGGCGGGCCCCGTGTTGCCCGGCACCGTAAGGAGTGCCGGTCAATACGGGGCCCGCTCCATTTGTCAATTCCTTCAAGCGAATGTGTCGGGAATGTTTCAATGCATGAATATGTAAACCATTTACGTATTCATGCATCTTTTGGTGCTAAAGTTTCAACCCACTTCATAACGACAGCTGCGAAATGCGCATCGGTGCATAAATCGCAGACAAGGAGTCTGATATGTCTTTGAAGGTTGGAATCGTCGGCGCGGCTGGATATGCCGGAGCCGAGCTCATTCGCCTCGTGCTCGGTCATCCCGAGTTTGAACTTGTCGCCATTACGTCCAACGCCGATGCCGGCCAGCCGTTGTCTGCGGTGTACCCGAGCTTCACCGGCGTAAGCGATCTTGTCTTCACGACGCATGATGCCCCCGAGCTCAAGAACTGTGACGCGGTATTTTTGGCCGTGCCGCACACGGCTGCCATGGCTCAGGTGCCCGCCCTGCTTGCCGCGGGAGTCTCCTGCATTGACCTCTCGGCCGACTATCGCCTGAGCGATCCGGCCACCTTTGAGGCCTGGTATGCCGCCGAGCACACGAGCCCCGAGTTGCTCAAGACCCGCGCCTTCGGTCTGCCCGAGCTGTTCTCCCAGGATTTGGAGACCGCTGCATCCGATCATGCCGACGGCAAACCCGTGCTGGTCGCCTGCGCCGGCTGCTATCCCACCGCAACGAGCCTTGCTGCCGCCCCTGCCGTGCGTGCGGGCTGGGTGGCCGAGAACGGTCCCGTGATTGTCGATGCCATCAGCGGTGTGACGGGTGCCGGCAAGTCCTGCAACGCTCGTACGCATTTTTGCAGCGCCGACGAGAATTTGGAGGCCTACGGCGTGGGCAAACATCGCCATACGCCCGAGATTGAGCAAATCCTTGGCCTGACCGATCGCGTCGTCTTTACCCCGCACCTGGCACCGCTCAAGCGTGGTCTGCTCTCCACGGTGACGATGCCGCTCGCGCCGCAGGCCATCGACTCCTTGGCTCTTGAGGACGTTGTCGACTATTACAAGCAGTTCTATGCCGGTCGCACCTTTGTGCGCGTGCTCGATGCCGGCCAGCAGCCCAAGACGGCTTCGGTCGTCGGCACCAACGCTGCCCAGATTGGCCTCGCGCTCAACAAGCGCGCGGGCGTGCTGGTGGCGACGGGCGCCATCGACAATCTGTGCAAGGGCGCTGCGGGCCAAGCGGTCCAGTGCGCCAATATCGTCTTTGGCTTTGACGAGCGACGAGGCTTGCCCACAGTGGCGTGCCCGGTGTAGCACATTCGATTGTTAACGATTTGGTAGTCGGGCATCGAGTGGGGCGCCACTCTTAAGCTGGTCTCATGATCACGACTGGCATGGCGCACCAACCGATGTCCGTTTTTTGTTTGACATAAGGAGTCATAAAGACGATGAATACCGAGCTGTTTGATATCAAGATTCGCGCCGTCGAGGGTGGCGTTACGGCTGCGGCTGGTTTTAAGGCTGCAGGCATCCACGCTGGGTTCCGCAAGAACCCCGAGCGTCTGGATTACGCGCTCGTCGTGCCCGATAAACCCGGTCCCGGCGCCGGCGTGTTTACCACCAATCGCTTTTGCGCGGCGCCCGTGCAGGTGAGCCGTGCCAACCTGGGCGGTGCCGACAAGGGTTACGGTATCATTGCCGGCGTTTCGGTTAACTCTGGCAATGCCAACGCCGCCACGGGTGAGACCGGCCTTGCATGCGCGCGCGAGACGTGCAGCATCGCATCGCAGGTCATCGGCTGCGAGCCCCAGCAGATTCTGGTTGCCTCCACGGGCGTGATTGGCCAGATTCTGCCGATCGACACGTTTGAGACCGCCATTCCTGCTGCCTACGAGGCGCTCTCCGCCCACGGTGGCGCCGATGCCGCTCGCGCCATCATAACGACCGACACGCACTCCAAGGAGTACGCCGTGTCCTACGTCAGCGAGGCTGCGGGTCATGCGGGCAATGTCTATACGGTAGGCGGAATGTGCAAGGGCTCGGGCATGATCATGCCCAACATGGCCACCATGATCGCAGTTATCACCACCGATGCCCCCGTCGAGCCTGCGGCACTTCATGCCCTGCTGCTCTCGACCGTCAAGCAGACCTTTAACAAGGTAACGGTCGATTCCGACACCTCGACCAACGACACCTGCATCATGCTTGCCTCCGGCGCCGCTGCCGCAGATGCCGAGCCTATCGTCGAGGGTTCCGATGCCTTTGGCGAGTTGGCATTTGCCGTGCACGAGGTGTGCGAGAGCCTGGCGCGCAATATCGCCGCCGATGGTGAGGGCGCATCCAAGCTTGTTACGGTCAACGTTACCGGCGCCGTGAACGACGAGGAAGCCGATATCGCCGCCCGTGCCGTTGCCAACTCGCCGCTCGTTAAGACCTGCATTGCCGGCCACGACTGCAACTGGGGCCGCGTTGCCATGGCGCTTGGCAAGTGCGGCGTTAAGTTTAATCAGGAAGACGTTTCCATCGACATGATGGGCATGCCCGTCTGTCGCGACGGTCTGACTGTTCCCTTTGACGAGGACGAGGCTCTACGACGTTTCGAGGCGCCCGAGATCGTGATCTCGGCCGACCTGGGCGCAGGCGACGCGGCAACGACTGTGTGGACCTGCGACCTCACGCATGAGTACATCTCCATCAACGGCGACTACCGTTCCTAGATTCCAGGCACGCTGCGCATCTTGCCGCGATTGCGGACAGCGGAGCACGGCGCGATAACGATACGAAAGACGAGGCAGATTATGAAATTCGCACGCGATTGTCGTTCGAGCGAATCCAACGAAGCAACCGCGCAGCTGCTGTTCGAAGCGCTGCCGTGGATTAAGAACCTGACCGGCAAGACGGTTGTTACCAAATATGGCGGAGCCGCCATGGTTGATGAGCAGCTGCGCCGCGACGTGATGAGCGACATCGTTTTGCTCAAGATCATCGGTATGCGTCCCGTCATCGTGCACGGCGGCGGCAAGGCTATCAACGAGGCGCTGAGCCATTACGATATTCCCGTCGAGTTTAAGAACGGTCAGCGCGTGACCACGCCGGCGACTATGGATATCGTGCGCGAGGTGCTGGGCGGCAAGGTCAACCAGGAGCTGGTTGCTGCCGTCAACCACCACGGCAACCTGGCCGTGGGCGTGTCGGGCAGCGATGCCGGCACGCTCATCGCCGAGCCGCTCGACTCCGAGCTCGGTCGCGTGGGCAAAGTGACGCACGTCAACACCGACTATATCGAGCGCTTACTCGATAGCGAGTACATCCCCGTCATCGCTACCGTCGCGGCGGGGGAGGACGGCGGTTTCTTCAACATCAACGCCGACACCGCCGCCGGTGCCGTTGCCGCGGCGCTCCACGCGCATAAGGCGATCTTTTTGACCGATGTCGATGGCCTGTACAAAGACTTTAGCGACAAGGACTCGCTTATCTCCAACCTAACGCTCGACGAGGTTAACGAAATGCTCTACGGCGGCGAGGTCGATAAGGGCATGATTCCCAAGCTGCGTGCGGCCGTCGATGCGCTTACCGGCGGCGTATTTCGTGCCCACATCATTAACGGTACTACGCCGCATTCGCTGCTCCTGGAGCTGCTGACCGATGCCGGCGTCGGCACCGTGATCCATTCCACCGAGATGGCTTATGAGTTCGATACGCATCCGCATCCGCTTTCGACGTTTGCTGCGCGTCTGACCGAGAACCTTGACGAGGTCGAGAAGCTTCAAACGGTCTAGCTGACCCGCAGCCGCCCCATTCCTACACCCATAGCCTCGCGCCGTCTGGCGCCCAACGAAAGGTATCCCATGTCACTTGCAGCTCAGCAATCGCTTGAATCCCATTACGTTATGCATACCTTTGGCCGCTCTCCGGTCGAGTTTGTCGAGGGTCACGGCATGAAGCTCACCGGCGACGATGGCCGTGAGTACCTCGACTTTCTTGCCGGCATTGGCGTGTGCAGCCTAGGTCATGGCAACCCGGCTGTGCTCTCGGCGCTCGAGGCACAGACCAAAAAGCTCATGCATGTCTCCAATTACTTCTACATCGAGCAGCGCGGACAGGTCGCGGCGCTGCTGTCCAAGCTTGCTAACGACGACGTAGATGGTGCGCGCGTGCTTGCCGATGCCATTGCCGCCGGCGATGAGACCACGGCAGCTGCTCTTGGTGCCCCAGCTGCGGATGAGCAGGTTTGGGAGACCTTCTTTGCCAACTCCGGCGCCGAGGCCAACGAGGGCTCGATGAAGCTCGCGCGCCTGTACGCCAAGCGTGCCGGTAATGGCGGCAACACCATCGTGTGCATGCGCGGCGGCTTCCACGGCCGTACGCTCGAGACCATTGCCGCCACCATGCAGGATTGGCTGCAGGATAGTTTCCGTCCGCTGCCGGGTGGCTTTGTGGCCTGCACGCCCAACGATGTGGACGAGCTGCGTGCGATCTTTAAGCAGCTGGGGAGCGAGATTTGTGCCGTGATGCTCGAGCCGATCCAGGGTGAGAGTGGCGTGCACCCCATGACCGAGGAGTTTATGGCGGCAGCGCGCGACCTGGCACACGAAGTGGGCGCCGTGCTTATCGCCGACGAGGTCCAGTGCGGCATCTTCCGCTCCGGCAAGCCATTTGCATTCCAAACCTATGGCGTGGAGCCCGACATCATGAGCCTTGCCAAGGGCATTGCCGACGGCGTGCCCATGGGTGCCGTCGTGGCAAAGAAGGAGATTGCCGACGTGTTTAAGCCGGGCGACCACGGTTCGACCTTTGGCGGTAGCTGCTTGGCCATCGCGGCGTGTGCCGCGACGCTCTCCGCGCTCGTGCGCGGCGATTATGCCGACCATGCTGCCAAGGTAGGCGCCTATATGGAGCAGGCGCTGGCCAAGCTCCCGCACGTGGTAGAGGTGCGTGGCCGTGGCCTGATGCTCGGCTGTGATTTGGATGATGCCGCGGGCGACGCACATGATATTGTTGCCCGCGCGCTGGCCGCCGGTGCCGTGATTAACGCTACGGGTGCTCATACGCTGCGTTTCTTGCCGCCGCTCGTCTGCGAGGAAGCCGACGTGGACAGTCTGATCGAGATCCTGTCGGGTGTCTTGGTCTAACGCAGCGCAATAACTCAATTTGGACCGGGTTCCGGACTGCGGGCGTGCCCTATGTGGCATGATTCAGCGGTCTGGAGCCCGTTTTGCCTTAGATTTGCTAAGGCAGGGAGACCTGCTGGTCAAAAAACATCAAATATGAGTACTGTTACCAGTTGAATCTCATATGAAACTGACTATCTAGGATTTGTTAGACCACACATGTTCAGTTATATTAATGGAAAACAGCTAGCAAAGGCTTCAGATCGCTGATTCAGGGCTAGATTTACCCAGCGAAACCCAAAAATCGCTGCTACAAAATTAGTAACAGTACTCATTTTTGCCATTTTTTGGCCACAGCCTTTGTGGCAGACGTGCTGGCGGGTTCGAATCCCTCTGCGATGGGCCCGAAAAAGAAAGGCCCCCATTGCTGGGAGCCTATCAAATCAGTGGTGGGCGATGAGGGATGTCGCGTGCGGCTGGCGCCGCCCGCTTCCGCTTCGGGCCTGCGGCCCTCGCGTGCTGCGCTGGAAAACGCTTGCGCGTTTCCTCAGCTCCGCACCCTGTCGGGTTCGAATCCCATGAAATGGGCCCGAAAAAGAAAGGCCCCCATTGCTGGGAGCCTATCAAATCAGTGGTGGGCGATGAGGGATTCGAACCCCCAGCCTTGTGCGTGTAAAGCACCTGCGCTAACCGTTGCGCCAATCGCCCGTGCGGAGAGAGTATAGCAAAACAATCGCCTCATTCACCTCATATCCATTAAAGGTAACTGGCGCGTGTCCACGCGGAGCTGATTCAGTTGAGATTGCCTGAACATTCCGCCCCTCTTTACGCCCTCGGGTATACTCAAAAGCTACTGATTCGATTTGATGCCCAGCAACAGCAGAGGGGATAGTATATGTGCGGTTTTGTCGGTTTTGTCGGTGGGACGGATAACCAATCCGAGGTGCTCACCAAGATGATGGACCGCATCGTCCATCGCGGTCCCGACATGGGCGGTCAGTTTATCGACGGCCGCGTTGCCCTGGGCTTCCGCCGCCTGTCGATCCTCGACCTGACCGAGGCCGGCGCTCAACCCATGGCCAACGAGGACGGCAGCGTCGTCATTGTCTTCAACGGTGAGATCTACAACTTCCAAGAACTCCGTTCCGAGCTCGAGGCCAAGGGCTACAAGTTCCACTGCGGCGCCGACACCGAGAGCCTCCTGCACGGCTACGAGGAGTGGGGCGAGGCCGTCCTCGATCGCTTACGCGGTATGTACGCCTTCGTCATCTGGGACAAAAAGAAGAACAAGCTTTTTGGAGCCCGCGACATCTTTGGCATCAAGCCGCTCTACTACTATCCCATGGCCGATGCGGGCGACGGCGCTCCGGGCGTGCTCTTTGGTTCCGAGATCAAGAGCTTCCTGGACTACCCGCACTTCCACAAGGCGGTCAACAAAAAGGCCCTGCGTCCGTACATGACGCTGCAGTATTCGGCAACCGAGGAGACCTTCTTCGAGGGTGTCTACAAGCTGCCGCCGGCGCACTACTTTACCGTCGATATCCCGACCGGCAAGATGAACATCGAGCGCTACTGGGATTGCGATTACTCTGCCGTCGAGAAGCCGTTCGAAGAGTATGTCGATGAGCTGGACGAGGTCGTGCACGAGAGTGTCGAGGCCCATCGCATCGCCGACGTCAAGGTCGCGTCGTTCCTCTCCGGTGGCGTCGACTCTAGCTACATCGCCGCTTGCCTCATGCCCGACAAGACCTTCTCGGTGGGCTTTGACTACAAGAACTTCAACGAGACCAACTACGCCAAGGAGCTTTCCGATAAGCTCGGCGTCGAAAACGTTCGCAAGATGATTACCGCCGACGAGTTCTTCGGTGCACTCGAGGACATCCAGTATCACATGGACGAGCCGCAGTCCAACCTGTCTTCCGTTCCGCTGTGGTTCTTGGCCGAGATGGCCCGCAAGGACGTTACCGTCGTGCTTTCGGGCGAAGGCGCCGACGAACTCTTTGGCGGCTACGCCTACTACGAGGATACGGTCCCGGTGCGCAAGTACAAAAAGATGGTGCCGCTGCCCATCCGTCGCGCGCTCGGTAACCTGGCGCTGCATATGCCGTACTTCAAGGGACATAACTTCCTGGTCAAGGGTGCCGAGATCCCCGAGAAGTCGTTCCTGGGACAGGCTCTGGTATGGCCGGAGCGCGAGGTCGACGGCGTGCTCAAGCCCGAGTACAACACCGGCGACGGCGCCTTTGAGCTCGCTGCACCCATCTACGCACGCGTGAAGGGTCAGTCCGAACTGGTCAAGAAGCAGTACCTGGACATGAACATGTGGCTCCCGGGCGACATTCTGCTCAAGGCCGACAAGATGTGCATGGCGCACTCGCTGGAGCTGCGCGTGCCCTTCCTGGACCGCAAAGTCATGGAGTTCGCCGAGCACATTCCCGACCGCTACCGCATCAACGAGAACGGCAACAAGCAGGTGCTCCGCCACGCTGCCAACAAGTCGCTGCCCGATGAGTGGGCCACCCGTCCCAAGGTGGGCTTCCCGGTGCCGATTGTCTACTGGCTGCGCGAGCAAAAGTGGTACGACTATGTCAAGGAGTACTTCACCGCGCCGTGGGCAAGCGAGTTCTTCGATACCGACGAGCTCATGCACCTGCTCGATCTGCACTTTGCGGGCAAGGGCGATTTCCAGCGCAAGATCTATACGCCGCTCGTGTTCTTGGTGTGGTACAAGCGCTTCTTTATCGACGAGGACCAGCCCGCTGTTCGGGCTGCCTAGCCTCGGCTTACGAACGCCTGCGCGTAACGGGAGCCGTTTTTGCGTGGGTGCGTTTCAGTTACTATAAAAAGCGTCCCTGCCAAATGGCTGAGAAAGGTGAAAGATGCACCATTCGGATTCCGCGACCGTAACCACGGTCGATACGCTTGCCAAGCTGCTCGATGTGTGCGGCGAGCTGCGCGCATCAGAGCAGGTTGACGAGCGTGCTGTGACCGGCTGCTCGTTTGATTCGCGCGCGGTCTCGGCAGGTGACGTGTTCTTTTGCAAAGGTGCTGCCTTTAAGCCCGCGTTTTTGAGCATGGCGCTCGATGCGGGCGCCGTCGCATTTGTGTGCGAGGAGTCGCTGGTCGAGTCTCTGGAGCCGCTGGCGCAGGAGAGCGGTGCTGCAATGCTGGTTGTTGATAGTGTTCGCACGGCCATGGCCCTGTTGCCGCCGGAGGTCTACGACCGTCCCGACCACGACGTCAAGATCGTGGGCATCACCGGCACCAAGGGTAAGACCACGGCCGCTTTTATGCTCCAGTCCATCATCAAGGCGGCGGGCGAGTCCTGCGGCATGATCGGCTCGGTGAGTACCGACGATGGTATCGAGTGCTACGAGAGCACCAACACCACGCCCGAGGCCCCCGAGGTCTGGCGCCATATCGCCAACTGTCGCACGTCCGGTCGCCAGTCCATGGTCATGGAGGTCTCGAGCCAGGCGCTCAAGTACCAACGCGTCGAGAATCTGCCGTTTGACGTGGCGTGCTTCCTCAACATCGGCCGCGACCACATCTCGCCGATCGAACACCCCACGTTTGAGGATTATTTTGAGAGCAAACTCAGGATCTTTGACCAGGCAAAGACCGCCGTGGTGAATCTGGGCACCGAAGAGGTCGACCGTGTGCTGGAGGCAGCGTCGACGGCCGAGCGCTTGGTGACCGTTGGCGTCGAGCATCCCGAGGCAAGCCTGTGGGCGAGCGACGTACGCATGGTCGGCTTTAGCATCGAGTTCAACTTGCATGGCCTGTGTGCCGACGAGTCCGAGGCGGGGGAGAAGGTCCTGTTGGGTATCGCGGGAGACTTTAACGTGGAGAACGCGCTGGTCGCTATCGCCGCTGCGCGCGAGATCGGCATCGGTATCGATGCCATCAAGAAGGGCCTCTCCAAACTGCGTGTGCCGGGCCGTATGGAGGTCGTGGAGTCGAAGGACGGCCGCGTGATCTGCGTCGTCGACTATGCGCACAACCAGCTTTCGTTCCGTTCGCTTTTCTCGTCGGTGAAGCGCGCGTTTCCCGCCAGCCCCGTCATTGCGCTGTTTGGCGCTGCCGGCGGCAAGGCGCAGGAGCGCCGCGAGCAGCTTCCGCGCGAGGCCGCACCATATTCCGACCTGATGATCTTTGCCAATGAGGACCCGGCTCACGAGGACCCGATGAAGGTCTGTCGCGAGCTTGCCGAGCATGTTCCCGACGATACGCCGAACAAGATCATCCTCGATCGCGAAGCCGCTGTGCATGCGGCGTTCAAGGCGGCGCGCGAGGAGTACATCAACCCCGATGCTCCCACTATTGTCTTGCTGCTGGCAAAGGGTGACGAGGAGCTCATGCACGTGGGCGACGAGTTCGTGCCCATCGAGAGCGACCTTTCGCTGGCCAATCGCCTAATCGATGTTACCCAGTTTGACTAATGAACCATGATGGCGGCGGCGCCCTGAGTGCGCTGTCGCCATAAGCGTGTTCCCTCAATCAAAACATGCCGTCCAAGTCCAAACCCTTCTACGTAAACGGAGTAACCATGTCCCACAACACCCTGCCGACCGTTGCCGAGCTTTCGGGCGAGATACGCGAGCGCTTGGCCAAGGTCAAGTACGTCTTTACCGACCTGGATGCCACGATGCTCGCACCCGGCTCGTGTGTGCTGCGCGACAACGACGGCAACCCTTCGACCAAACTCGTCGAGGCCGTCGTGGCGCTCGCTCGCGCTGGTATTCAGGTGGTTCCCACCTCGGGCCGCAACCGTACCATGATCCACGAGGACGCGCGCGTGCTCGGCCTCAACTCCTACATTGGTGAGATGGGCGGCCTGGTCATGTACGACCTCAAAGCCAACGATTGGGAGTATCTGACTGGCGACATGCCTTACGACCCCGCCTGCGGCCTTACTCCGCACCAGGTGATCGAGCAGACCGGCGTGTGCGAGAAGATCCTTGCCCGCTGGCCGCACAAGATCGAGTATCACAACGACATGTCGACCGGCTACAAGTACCGTGAGGTCACCGTCGGCATGCGCGGCGATGTGCCCGACGATGAGGTCCAGGCCATCCTGGACGAGGCCGGCTGCGGTCTGATCTGGGCTTGCAACGGCCATCTGACTCACCTGTCCAAGCCGACGACGCTCGAGCTCGATTGCGTCGAGGACGGTCGCGCATTCAACATCAACCCCGCGGGCCTCAACAAAGGCGTCGCCATTGCGCGCTTCTGCGAGCACCTAGGGATCGAGCGCGAGGAGACGTTGGCGCTCGGCGACTCCGAGTCCGACTTCTACATGGCCGATCACGTGGGCACGTTCTGCCTGGTCGAGAATGGCCTGACGAGCGCCGGCGCACCCGAGTTCCTGGCTGCTTGCGAGAACGCTTTCGTTACGCGCGGCAAAATTGTCGACGGTTGGGCGGCGACGGCAGAGCTGCTGGTCGCGGCGCGTTCGTAGCGCGCCGCCGCACTTGGACATGTCTTTTCGAGAGAGACTGGTGAGGTAATGTCCGATATCGAGAATCCGGCAGGCGACACGCGCCCGATTGGCGTGTTCGATTCTGGTTTGGGCGGTCTGACGGTTGCGCGCGCGATTGCGACGGCGCTGCCGCACGAGTCCGTCTACTACTTTGGCGACACCAAACGCTGCCCCTACGGCACGCGCACCGAGGATGAGGTGCGCTCATTTGCGTTGCAGGCGGGTCGTTGGCTTTCGAAGCACGACGTCAAGATTATGGTCATCGCCTGCAATACGGCGACTGCTGCGGCCTTGCGTCTGGCCCAGCAGGTGCTCGACGTTCCTGTGATTGGCGTGATCGCGCCGGGTGCCCGTGCGGCAATCAACAGCACGCGCACGCGCCGGGTGGGCGTGCTCGCCACCAACCTCACTATTCGCTCGGGCGCCTACACGCGCGCCATTCAGGATCTAGATGCCGGCGTCGATGTATACGGCTGTCCTGCCTCGAGCTTTGTCGAGGTTGTCGAACACGAGCTCGCCTCGGGTGCACATCTGCAGGAACAGTGGCTTGAGAACGAGGACATCTTCGATACGCCTGCCGTGCGTGCGCTGGTGGGTGCCACGGTTGAGCCGCTGCGCGACCACGGTATCGATACCGTGGTGCTTGGCTGTACGCATTTCCCGCTGTTGGTGGGACCTATCCGCCATGCGCTGGGGCCTGGGGTGCGCGTCGTGAGTTCCGCCGAGGAGACCACGCGCGAGCTGACCGATATCCTCACGCGCCGCGAGCAGCTGGCGGCCGACGCCGCCGAGCCGCAGCATCGTTTTGCCACGACGGCCGATAACATTGCCGAGTTTGCGGTGGCAGGCAGCTTTATCTTTGGTCAGCCGCTCAAGAGCATCGAACACATCGATATCGATGAGCTGAAATAGATGTAAGGCAGCCGCCAAAGCCTTCGCCACATCTTTTGCCGAAAGGATATTTCTATGGAGTACATGCAGGTCAACCGCGCCAACGGTCGCGCCGCCAACGAGTTGCGCCCCGTTAAGCTCACTCGCGGCGTCATGAAGCACGCCCACGGTTCGTGTTTGGCCGAGTTCGGCGACACGCGCGTGCTGTGCGCCGCCACTATCGAGGAGGGCGTGCCGGGCTGGCGAAAGGGAGCTAAGGCCGGCTGGGTGACCGCGGAATACGCCATGCTGCCGGCGTCGACCGGCAAGCGCTGCAAGCGCGAGCACGCCAACCGCAAGGGTCGCTCCATGGAGATCGAGCGCCTCATTGGCCGCAGCCTGCGTACCGTCGTCAACATGAAGGCGCTCGGCGAGTACACCGTCACCGTCGACTGCGATGTAATTCAGGCCGATGGCGGCACGCGTACAGCGAGCATCACCGGCGCCTGGGTGGCGCTGCACGACGCCCTCGCCATGTGGGTCGAGGCGGGCAAGATCGAGCGCATCCCGCTTACCGGCCAGGTGGCTGCCATCTCCATGCGCGTTGTCGACGGCAATACGCTGCTTGACCTCGATTATTCCGAGGACAGCCATGCCGAGGTCGACATGAATCTCGTCGCCACCGACACCGGTGAGATGATCGAGCTTCAGGGTACCGGCGAACAGGCGCCCTTCGACCGCAAACGCCTCAACGCCCTGCTCGACCTGGGCGACGAGGGCATCGCCGAGCTCATCGAGCTTCAGCGCCAAGCCATCGCCTAACCTGCCAAAAAGGGACAGGTTTATTTTGGTAGGTTTTATCTGCGGAGACGTCTAGACACAAGACTGCCGTTGATTGAAAGGGGAGAGGCAGAGGCCCTCGTCGCCCTCGGCGCGGCATTGCTATAGAGACAAGGAGGCCACTCGTGGCACTTGAGAAGATCGACATCGACACCCTCGACCCGGCGGCGACCATCGTCGTGGCAACCGGAAACGCTCATAAGCTCACCGAGATCGAGGCCATTTTGGGCAAGGTCATGCCCGAGGTTCGCTTTGTGGCGCTCGGCCAGCTGGGCGATTTTGAGGACCCCGAGGAAAACGGCACGACGTTTTTGGAGAACGCCATCATCAAGGCGCAGGCTGCGGTTGAGGAGACGGGCCTTATGGCCATTGCCGACGATTCTGGCTTGGTCGTTGATGCCCTGGACGGCGAGCCTGGTGTGTATAGCGCGCGCTATGCGGGCGTGCACGGAGACGATGCCGCCAACAACGCCAAGCTTCTCGTGAATCTGGAGGGCGTGGCCGACGAGGACCGCACTGCGCGCTTTATGAGCGTCGTCGCGCTCATCGACACGGACGGTTTGGTCACCTATGGCGAGGGCGCCTGCGAGGGCGTTATCGCGCACGAGGGCCGCGGCGACCATGGTTTTGGCTATGACCCGCTGTTCCTGCCGGTCGACACGCCGGGCAAGACCATGGCCGAGCTGACGGCTGACGAGAAGAACGCCATCAGCCATCGTTTCCACGCGCTCGAGCATCTGTCCGCCAAGCTGACGGGCGAGGAGTAGGCCATGCGTGCGGTGGTGCAGCGCGTGCTCAACGCCGGCGTGACGGTCGACGGCGAGTGCGTGGGCCGCATTGGACGCGGCTACCTGGTGCTGCTGGGTGTGGGCCATGGCGATACGCGTGCCGAGGCCGACAAACTGTGGGGCAAGCTCCGGGGCTTGCGCATTAACGAGGACGAGAACGGCAAGACCAACCTGGCACTTGCCGATGTCGACGGCGAGGTACTCGTGGTGTCGCAGTTCACGCTGTTTGCCGACTGCCGTCACGGCCGCCGTCCGTCGTTTACGGATGCCGGCGCCCCCGATGTTGCCAACGAGCTCTACGAGTACTTCTTGACGCTTGTACGCGAGGACGTTGAGCATGTGGCGCACGGTATCTTTGGCGCTGACATGAAGGTCGACCTGGTCAACGACGGCCCATTCACCATCGTCTTGGACACCGACAACCTTTAGGTTACGCGGTTAAGTAGTCAATTTGGGACGGGGCTTATTTAGCTACTTGCGCATGACGGCAGCAGGGTGCTATAGTATTAGAGTTTTGTCTATCTTAGGGGTAATATCCCCTTTTTGAATTGCACCTTCTGGAGGCCCTGTTCATGGAAGAGATGGAAGTCAATCACGTCGACGACATCCACGAGAAGCTGACCGATATGGTGGGCGATCGCGTTAAGGTGAAGGCCAACATGGGCCGCACCCGCGTTGTCGAGCGCATGGGCACCATCAAGAGCGTCCACCCCGCCGTCTTCATTGTCGAGGTTGACGAGCG
>CABRWN010000032.1 GCA_902474645.1 uncultured Collinsella sp. | reverse complement strand
TACGCGACCGACGATTGAACGTCAGATTGCCGCTTAGGGGCGTTTGCAGCGTCGGCTACGATAGGTCGCCCTCGTAGGGCATAAGGTCTGCGAGGTAGCCTTTCTCCTTGAGCATAGTCTCGATCTCGTCGAGGGTCTGCTCGTCTTCCGCCGCGATGCGATGGAAGTGGTAGCCGCTCGTCACCGTCAGCAGCGGGAAACTCTTGCCGCTGGCAATACCCTCCAGATAGCGCTCGATATCGCGGCGGTTACGAATGTCGAGGTCGGCCGTGATCTTGCCATACACGCGGTGGTTGACGATCACGTTGAGCACGGCGCCGCCCGCGTCGACGATACTCGTGAGCTCGTCACCTGCCTGCTCAACGCCATGGCGCACCTTGACCAGACGCGTGGGCACCGCCGGGCTGCTCGGAGCCTCCTGCAGCACGTAGCCGCGATTGGTGGCCACGATGTCGTGCCCATCGGCACGCAGCAGGGCGATGTCCTGCACGACAACCTGGCGGCTCACACCCACCTCGCGCGCAAGCGCACCGCCCGATACGGGGCCTTTGGCTCCCTCGAGCACGCCCATGATGGCACGGCGACGCTCGCGGGCGTTCATTATTTACCGTCCAGCAGACGCAGGTGCTTAAGCGAGAGGTCGAGGATCGGCGCGGAGTGCGTCAGCGCTCCCGAGCTAATAAAGTCGACGCCCAGGTCGGCAAGCGCGCGAATATTGCTCGCGTCCACGTTGCCCGAGCACTCGGTCTTGGCGCGGCCGGCGATAAGCTCGATGGCGGCAGCCATGTCATCGTGGGTCATGTTGTCGAACATGATGATATCGGCACCGGCCTCCACGGCCTCACGTACCATGTCCAGGTTCTCGCACTCAATCTCGACCGTCGTGGTAAACGACGCATGGGCGCGCGCCATCTCGATCGCACGCGTCACGCCGCCGGCGGCATCGATATGGTTGTCCTTGAGCATGACGGCCGTCGACAGGTTGTAGCGGTGGTTGCTGCCGCCGCCGATCTCAACCGCCGCCTTCTCAAACACGCGCATGCCCGGCGTGGTCTTGCGCGTGTCGACGAGCACGGTCTTGGTTCCCTCGAGCGCTGCGGCCATGCTGTGCGTGTAGGTAGCGATGCCGCTCATGCGCTGCAGGTAGTTGAGTGACACGCGCTCGCCCGAAAGCAGCACGCGCGCATCACCGCGCACCTGACCCACATGGTCGCCGGCGTGCACCTCGTCACCGTCGGCAACATCAAACAGCACCGAGCTCTGCGAATCCAGCAGCTCAAAGGTGCGAGCAAACACATCCAAGCCGGCGATGATGCCGTCGGCCTTGGCGATAAGCTCAACGGTAGCGGGACGCGCCGTGGGGCACACGCTCGCCGTGCTCACGTCCTCAAACGTAATGTCCTCGCGCAGAGCCTGCAGAATCAGATCATCGACGACGAGCTTCATGGTAATGGGATTCATGGTCTACTCCTCCACGGCCTGCGTGCCGACGGCACGGGCCAAATCATCGATTGCCAGGGTGTCGGCGCTCAGAGCGCGATGGCGGCCATCGAGCGCGGGGTCACCCGCCTGCTCCACGGCCAGCGACTCGCCGGTACGCATGTACCAGGCGGCACGGCGGCCCCAGACCAGCGCCTCGAGCAGGCTGTTTGAAGCCAGGCGATTCTTGCCGTGAACGCCGTTGCAGGCTGTCTCGCCCGCGGCATAGAGCTCGGGCATCGAGGTGCGGCCGTCCTTATCGACCCACACGCCGCCCATAAAGTAGTGCTGCGTGGGCGTAACGGGAATGGGCTCGTCCAAGATGTCGCGGCCGTCCTCCAGACAACGCGCGCGGATGTTGGCAAAGTGCCCGGTCACCACGTCGCGCTCGACGGGGGCAAAGCTCAGCCACTCGTGCTCGGTACCGTCGAGCTTCATCTGCTCGCGAATAGCGGCGGCGACCACATCGCGCGGCTGCAACTCGTCGGTAAAGCGCTCGCCGGCGGCGTTGAGCAAAATCGCGCCCTCGCCACGGCAGCTCTCGCTGATCAGGAAGGTGCGACCCGGCTGCGGCGAGAACAGCCCCGTGGGGTGGATCTGCACGTAGTCCAGGTGCTCCATCTTAATACCATGCTCCTGAGCGATATAGCAAGCATCGCCCGTGAGCTGTGGATAGTTGGTCGAGTGATCGTATACGCCGCCGATGCCGCCCGTTGCCCACAGCGTATGGCTGGCATGGATCTTAAACGGCTCGCCGGCATGCGCGCCCTCGGCGGCATTTGTCAACTCGTCGGCGGGACGAACCGAATTGTCCTCGTCCACGGGAACGGCGATGACGCCGGTGCACACCGTGGCGCCGTCACGATCGGCAGTCAGGATGTCGGTCATGGCCACGTGTTCCAGAATCTGCACGTTATCCAGCTTGCGAACGGCCTGAAGCAACTTGGTCGTAATCTCCTTACCGGTGATATCGGCATGGAAGGCGATGCGCGGGCGGCTGTGCGCGCCCTCGCGGGTAAAGTCGAGGCTGCCGTCGGCCTTGCGCTCAAAGTCCACGCCCACGGCCAACAGGTCGTTGATGACCGAACGGCTCGAGCGAATCATGATGTCGACGCTCTCGCGGCGGTTCTCGTAATGACCGGCGTGCATGGTGTCCTCAAAGAAGGCATCGTAGTCCGAGCCCTCGGGCAGCACGCAGATGCCGCCCTGCGCGAGCATCGAATCGCACTCGTCGACAGCGCCCTTGGAGAGCATGATCACGCGCATGCTCGTCGGCAGGTTGAGAGCCGCATACAGGCCCGCTACGCCACAGCCGGCAATGACGACGTCACACTCCATATCGGGGTATTGCTTGGTTTCCACAGGAATCCTCTCCCTTGAATGTGACATAAGGGACCGTCCCTCATGCCGCATTGTTCTAGCGCGCTGCGTACTCGAGCATGCGGTCGAGCGTGAGCTTGGCCTGTTCGGCGGCCTCGTCCGACACGCCGATCTGCACCTCGCCCTCGCCCGTCTCCAGGCAGCGCACGAGCTTTTCGAGCGTGATGAGATCCATGTTGACGCAGGTGGGCTGCACCGCGGGGAAGTAGAACTTCTTGCCGGTGCCCTGGCAGCGGCGCTCGAGCTCGTAGAGCACGCCACGGACCGTCACGATAATGAATTCGCTCGCGTCCGACTCCTCGGCATACTTGATGATGCCGGCGGTGGAGCCAATGTAGTCGGCCTCGGCAAGGACATCGGCCTTGCACTCGGGGTGCGCCAGCACGAGCGCGTCGGGATGCGCCTCTTGCGCATCGACGATCTGCTCGACGGTGATGATATGGTGGCGCGGGCAGTAGCCATTGTTGAGGATGACGTGCTTTTGCGGCACCTGCTCGGCTACAAAGCGGCCCAGGTTTTGATCGGGGATAAACAGGACGTGCTGCTGCGGCAGCTCGGACACGATCTTGACGGCGTTGGAGCTAGTGACGCACACGTCGCTCCAGCTCTTGATCTCGACCGTCGAGTTGACGTAGCAGACCACGGCCAGGTCGTCGCCATACTCGGCGCGGGCGGCGTCGACCGTCTCGCGCTTGACCATGTGAGCCATGGGGCAGTCCGCGCCTGGCTCGGGCAGCAGCACGGTCTTAGTGGGATTGAGCAGCTTGGCGCTCTCGCCCATAAACTCCACGCCGCACAGCACGATGGCCTGCTGCGGCAGGCTCTTGGCGAGCTTTGCCAGGTAGAAGCTGTCGCCGACGTAATCGGCTACGGCCTGCACCTCGGGCGCCACGTAATAGTGTGCCAAGATCACCGCGTCGCGTTGGGTTTTTAGTTGCCGAATGGCCTCGACGAGCTCTGCGGGCACCAATGCCGCGCGCTCCGTTGCCGTCGTTGCCGATGCTAGGCCGGCCGCGATATCGCGTGCAAGCTCCGATGCATCCATGTTCGCGCTCTGTGCCATCAAGGCCCCTCTCTTTTGGCGAATCTTGGAGCTTTAGTATGACACCTAGGTTTACAGCTGACAAGACAGCTGTAAACCTAGGTGTAAAGTTGAAATAAAGATTCAGTCATGTGGCAGGTCCATATTCGAACTGGCAAGCTGAGGATAGCTGAGCTCTCGATGGCGCAGGAGGCATCTTTCGCCACCGCAATACCGCTTGGCGCGAGTTGCACGCCGTGGGGCGCAAACGGTCCGCACCCCCGCAAGCGGCGCGTGCCCGATGTGGCAAAATCGAACTACTTAAGGGGGCCGAATGCTCAAGATTATTGCCTGCGACGATGATGTCGCTTTTCTAGATAGACTGCACCGGATGATCGACCGTTGGTCGACCGAGACGGGCACGGCGGTCGATGTTGCGCTCGTCACGCGTGGGGAGGACCTGCTGGCCCGCCATGCCGCATCGCGCGCCGACATCATCTTGCTCGACATGATCATGCCGCTCGTCAACGGCATGGACACCGCGCGCGAATTGCGCCAGGCCGATACCGCCGTGCGCTTGGTGTTTCTCACCTCATCGCCCGAGTTTGCACTGGAGTCCTACGAGGTCCGCGCCTTCGACTATCTGCTCAAGCCCGTGGCCTACGAGCGCCTGACGCAGTTACTCGACGAGCTTTCGAGCATGCGCCCGCCGGCAACCGACGAGCTCGTGATCAAAACGTCCTTTGGTTACCACGCCCTGCGCCTGTCCGACATCGAATATGCCGAGGCGCGCAACAAGCACGTGGTCTTCCACCTGCGCGACGGACGCGATATCGAGGCACTCGAGTCATTCCGCAGCGTCGAGGACCGTTTGGCGCAAAATGCCACCTTCTTTAAATGCCACCGCAGCTACCAGGTCAACCTGCGCAATATCGATCACTTTGGCCGCACGGACATCGTCATGCGCTCGGGCGCGTGCATCCCGCTTTCGCGCAGCTGCAAGCAGGGATTCCAAGACGCCTACTTTGCGGTGCGCTTTGAGGGTGGGAGGCGCTGATGGCCTCCTCGGTCGAAATGGTCCTTTGGGCAATCCACCACGCCACAACGCTACTCTTTGGCGTCTTTGCCTCGGCGGCGCTGTGCGGTATCGAGATCAACCGGCGTCATGCGCTTGAACTGGTGCTGGTCGGTGCCGTAACCGGATGCGCATTTGGCCTCGCCAATGCCGTCGGCGGCGAGCTTTTCGCCCGCCAGGTATATCCGCTCGTCGTGCATCTGCCGCTCGTCATCTATTTGTGCGCGCGCTACCGCCTGAGCCCGCTGCTTGCCGTGCTCGGCATTACCAGCGCCTATCTGAGCTGCCAGTTCAGCAATTGGATGGGCATCGCCGCCTTTGCCGCAACCGATTCGCAGATCGCATACTATCTGGCGCGTATTGCGACCACACTCGCCGTCTTTGCCGTCCTGTTGCATTGGGCCGGCGACATCGGTCCACGCTTGGCGATTAAAAGCACCACCGAGCTGGGCATCCTTTTAATCCTGCCGCTCGTCTATTACGTCTTTGACTATGCCACCAACGTCTACACCACGCTGTTCCACTCGGGCTCGGTGGTGACGGTTGAGTTTTTGGCATTTGCGCTCTGTGCCTTCTATCTTATGTTTCTTGCCGTTTACCTGCGCGAATACGAAGAAAAGGAAACCGCCGAGCGAGAGCGCTGGATGCTCGAAACCCGCGACAGCGCCGCCATTAAAGAGCTCGAGGCCTGGCGTCAATCTGGGCGCGAGCTGTCGATTCTTCGCCACGATATGCGCCACTTCCTACGCGGCCTGGCCGCTTTAATTGAGGAGGGCCACACCGACGAGGCGCTCAAACGCATCGACGAACTCTGCGAAGCCGGCGACCGCACCGCCGTACGCCGCTTCTGTGCCAACGAGACCGTAAACATCGCGCTTTCGTCATTTAACTCGGATATCAATAGAAACGGCATTACCGCCAACCTGCGCGCCGCCGTGCCCGAAACCATCCATGTAGGTGACGCCGACCTGTTTAGCGTGCTCTCAAATGCCTTGGAAAACGCTATCACCGCCGCAAGCGCCGCACCCCAAGGAAAGCGATTCGTCGACTTTGACCTGCGATTAGAGGACAGCCAGCTGCTGCTGTTAGTTTCCAACACGTTTGACCGCGCGCCGCGCATGGTCGACGGCATGCCCGTGACCCGGCATGCGGGCCACGGCTTTGGCACCAGAAGCATCAAACTCGCCGTGGAGCGCATGAACGGCAACTGCCAGTTCCGCATTAACGGCGATCGGTTTGAGCTGCGCGCTGTGATGTAGGGGCGCGATAAGCCGGCGCCGCGCTCGACCCGTCAGGGCCGCCTTACCGGCTCCGGTCCGCTACAGCGGAGCGGCTGCCGGGGTCAGCTGCTTGATGTATGCCCACATGCGCTGCTTAGCGGCCTTGTCGGTGAGTGCCGCCTCAAAACCGTCGAGCGCGAGCACGCGGCGGCCCTGCACATGGGCGACCAAGCCGGGCTTGAGCATGGCGGTGTCGAAGTCATCGATCGCCACGAGCATATCGGCGTAGGTCTCGCGCATGGCGTCGGCCGCGTTGTTGTCGAGCAGTAGCACCGCCTCGGGGTCCAAGGCCTCAAGCGCTTCGCGGAACAGCTCGCACGGCAGAGTCTCGCCCACCGCGACCGCTCCGTCACCCACGCCGGCGACGCTTGCCAGCACGCAAAAATCCTCGGGCGCGTAGCCGATGGCCCCAAGCGCCTTGCGCAACGCCGCGCCATCCGGGCCGGCGGCAAGCTCGCCACCCGAACGCTCGGCCTCGTCCAGATCGCCTTTGACCAGCACGATCGGCGAGCACGCGTTGCCCGCGATACGCACGCCACGACCCGCGAGCGATGCGAGCTCCTGCTCGGTCGCCTGGGCGATGGCTTCTTTTTTCTGGCTTTGTGACGTGGACATGCGCTCTCCAATCGTTTGCGTGCCCACCATTATATAAAAGAGCTGCCCGCGAGTGGTTGCTTTGCGGGCGGCTGGGTATAAGCACGGTCGTACTGAGTTTTACGCGGCCGAGCCGCGTCGCATTATGGAGGTCACCATGGCTGACATTAATCAGATTACCCCCGAGAACTTCGATTCCATCGTTAACGACAGCCTGCCCGTGCTGGTCGATTTTTGGGCGCCGTGGTGCGGGCCCTGTCGATCCCTCTCGCCCATCGTTGACGAGGTTGCCGATGAGCTGGCGGGCAAGCTTGCCGTTGCCAAATGCAACGTCGACGACAACCAGGACCTGGCCATGAAGTATGGCGTCATGAGCATCCCCACGCTGATTGTGTTTAAGAACGGCGAGGAGATTGACCGCTCGGTTGGCGCTCTACCCAAGGCGAGGCTGCAGGCGCTGCTGGAGAAGCATCTGTAATACGCTTGTTACATGTTGCCGTCTGCCTGCCGTCCATGAGCGCTTTTGCACCGCTCGCCGGACTTCTGGATGCACCGGGTGCAACCACGGATAGTATGGTAGTCACAAACAGCCCCCAGTGAACGGGTGCGGGTCGCACAGACTCGTACCCGTTTTCTTATGCAGCTGCGCGCAGAGCGGGCGTAGTAAAATCTGAACCACTGAATTGCCCCATACAAAAGGAGATTTCCCATGCATGATGTTGGAATGAACATGAGCCAGCTTGCCATGAGCGTCAAGCAGGTCGACGACACCATCGAGCTCGCTCACGAATGGAGCCATCAGTTGCTGCATGCGACCGAGAATTTTGACATGGAGCGCATCGGCGCCAAGCTCGAGGCCGCCATGGCTGCGCTGCACGAGGCCCACGACGCACTCGAGGGCTACGAAGAGGCCATCGAGGCCGACCACAACTCTGTCGGCTCCGTGAAGCTGGTGTAAAGTGGCCGAACACGAGCACGGCTGCGGGTACGAGCACGAGCATCCGCACGGGGCGGACGGTGACGCGGGCTGCCACTGTAGTGGCTCCGGCTCCGAGCTGGTCCGCTTTTCGGTTACCGCACCCGACGACCTGCTGCGCCGTTTTGACGAGCAAATCGCACGCCGCGGCGACGTGGCCAACCGCTCCGAGGCGGTGCGCGACCTGATTCGCGCATCGATCGCCAAGGAGCAGATGCGCACGCCCAATGAGCATGTTATCGGGTCGCTCACCATGATCTACGACCATCACACCGGCGATCTGACGCGCCGTCTGGACGAGGTGCAGCACGACTACACCGACGAGATCGTATCGACCATGCACGTGCATCTGGATCACCACAACTGCTTGGAGATTCTGGCGCTTAAGGGTCGCGGCGAGCGCGTCTACGAGCTGGCCGACCGTCTGCTGGGCCTGCGCGGCGTTAAGCACGGCGAGCTCACGTGTGCCGCAACCAGGCAGAGCCTGGGGCTGTAGCGCACCTACCAAAAAGTGACAGGCTTGTTTTGGCAGGCTTAACGTTTTACCTACCAAAATAGACCTGTCCCTTTTTGGTAGGTTTTGATGAGGGAGGGTCGCATGCGGCATGTGCATATTCATGTGACGGGCATTGTGCAGGGCGTTGGCGTGCGGCCGTTTGTGTATCGCGAGGCCATGGCGCATGGCATTTGCGGATGGGTGCTCAATGCGGGCGACGGCGTGCATATCGAGGCGCACGCTCCGGTCGATGCGCTCGATGCTTTTGTTGCCGCGCTTTCTGAGCATGCGCCTGCGGCGGCTCGCGTTGAGCGAGTCGATGTTGCGGATTTGGAGCCTGGCGACTGGAGCGCTGCCGATGAGCAGGGCTTTCGCATTGTGGCGTCGCAGAATCAGACCGCCCACACGACGCTCATCTCGCCCGACATCGCCACCTGCGACGACTGCCTGAGCGAGCTGTTTGACCCCGCCGACCGGCGCTTTCACTATCCTTTTATCAACTGCACCAACTGCGGGCCGCGCTTTACCATCATCCGCTCGCTGCCCTATGACCGAGCGGCCACGTCGATGGATCACTTTCCTATGTGCCCCACCTGCGCCGCAGAGTATGCTAACCCGCTCGACCGGCGCTTTCATGCGCAGCCCGATGCCTGCTTTGAGTGCGGGCCGCATATTACGTGGCGCGAGGCTGTGAACGGCGATGCGTGCGGGAATTCGTCCGCGACACCGGCCGTCGGTACCACACGCGAGGCCAGCGACGCTATCATCGAGCGCTGCGTTGAGCTGCTGGCCGACGGTGGCATCGTCGCCATCAAGGGCCTGGGCGGATTCCACTTGGCATGCGACGCCGCCAACGAACAAGCGGTGCGCGAACTGCGCCGTCGCAAGCGTCGCAGCAACAAGCCGCTTGCCGTCATGGTGCGCGGTCTTGCCGACGCCGAGTGTCTGTGTCATATCGATAGTGTTGAGCGCGACCTGCTGGCTGGCAGTGTTCGTCCCATTGTGCTGTTGCACCGCCGTGCAGCCGGCAACGACTCCCATGGCTCGCCCGACGCCATCGAGCTCGCGTCATCTGTCGCGCACGACTTGCCCGAGCTTGGCGTTATGCTCCCCTACACCCCGCTTCAGCATTTGCTGCTCGCCGCAACCGCGTCGCGCGGCATGCGCGCACTTGTCATGACCAGCGGAAACCTGAGCGAAGAGCCCATCGAGACCGACGACGATCTTGCCTGGGAACACCTCGTTGCCGCCGGCATCGCCGACGCGTTGCTCGGCAACGACCGCGCGATCCTCTCGCGCTACGACGACTCCGTGGTGCGCGTGGTCGACGGCGCCATTATGCCCATTCGCCGCGCTCGCGGATATGCACCCCAGCCGCTGCCGTTGCCGGCGCTCGACGGCGCTCCGTCCTGCGTGCTCGCCTGCGGGCCACAACAAAAGGCTACGATTGCGCTTACACGTGAAGGGACGAACGGCGAGGCTACCTGTTTTGTATCGCAGCATATCGGCGATGTTGAAAACGGCAAGACCTTCGATGCCTGGAACGCCGCGCGCACGCGCTTGGAAGATCTCTTTGACTTGGCGCCCGCCGCCTTGGTCTGCGATTTACACCCCAGCTATCTATCGAGCCAGTGGGCGCGCGAGCAGGCACGAAAATGCAATCAGTCGCTCGTCGAGGTGCAGCACCATCATGCGCATATCGCAAGCGTAATGGTCGAGGCTATCGCCGCGGCCCAGCTTACAACCGACGCGCGTGTCCTTGGCATCGCCTTTGACGGCACCGGCGCCGGCACCGATGGGACCATTTGGGGCGGCGAGTTTCTTGTCGCCGACCTTGCTGACTTTGAGCGCGCAGCGCATCTGCGCACTTGGGCCCTACCCGGTGGCGTAGCGTCCGTACGCGACGCTCGACGCAACGCCTTTGCCCTGCTCAGCGAACTTTGCCTACTCGAGCACCCAGGCACCGCTCGGCTTTTGGACAGCCTCGACGAGCAAACGTGCAGCGTGACAGCCACCATGATCGAGCGCGGTATCAACAGCCCGCGTACCAGCAGCATGGGGCGTCTCTTTGATGCCGCGGCAGCGATTCTGGGCATCTGCGACAAGGCAACCTACGAGGGCGAACCCGCCATAGAACTCGAATCCGCCGCCTGGCGCGCGCTTGACGGCGAAATCAGCCGTTTCGCTGGCAATCAGGCGGGCGTATCGGCATCCGTCTCAACGTCGCTGGACAGTTTGTTCAGATACGTATTAACTACTAACCCCCTATCTGGCATTTTTGCCTCAGATTTTGCCAAAAAAGGCTCTCCGGACACCCTATTTGCGACAAGCGCACCCGGCACAGGCCCCAAATCGACCCATTTTGAGTCCTCACAGACGACTTTTGCCACCCAGAGCCGCTCTAAAAAATACGTATCTGAACTAACTGTCCAGGCTGCCTCGGACAGCCCTTTCGTTCTGGACCCCAAGCCACTTTTTGAGGCACTTTTGAGCAGAATCGAGACCGGAGAATCCGCCGACCGGCTCGCGCTCGGGTTCCATATCGCCATCGCGCGCTCTTCGGCACGAATCGCACGCGAAATCTGCGCGCGCGAGGGCATCGATACCGTCGCGCTCTCGGGCGGCGTGTTCATGAACCGACTTTTGCTTCAGCTCCTTACCCACGAACTCAAAGACGTCGGTCTTGCCGTTTTGGTCCCCCACGCTGTACCCGTCAACGACGGCTGCATCGCCTACGGTCAGGCCGCCATCGCTCGCGCTCGCCTCGCGCAGACGGCGTTGCGATAGGCTGTTTTGCCAGCCTGCGCGCCGCCATCTCACAGGTGTAACGCGTTTGCTCGTGACTCCCGCGAGCGCTACCATCATCTGATGGGTAATTAAGCGCCTATCCAGCGCAAAACGTATAAAAGGGGAACATTATGTGCCTTGCCGTTCCCGGTAAAGTAGTCAAACGCGACGACGACCTCAAGGCCACCGTCGACATGATGGGCATCGAGCGCCCTGTTTCGCTGAGACTCGTGCCGACGGCGCAGGTAGGCGACTATGTTCTCGTACACGCCGGCTTTGGCATCCAGATTGTCGATAAGCAGGAAGCACAAGAGACGCTCGAGCTGGTTAACGCCATGACCGAACTGGGCGAAGAAGACCAGTTGGCCACCAACCCGGCGGAGGCTTACTAGTGGCGCCCGAGCAGCCGGTTCGCTCCGGTATCGACTTTTCGGCATTTCGCGACCCCAAGCTGGCTCGCGAGCTCATCGAGCGCATTCATGAGCTTGTCGGCGACCGCGCCATCAACCTTATGGAAGTCTGCGGCACGCATACCGTGAGCATCGGGCGCTATGGCTTTCGCTCCATTATGCCTGCCGGGCTCAAACTTCTGAGCGGTCCGGGTTGCCCCGTCTGCGTTACCGCCAACCGCGATATCGATCACGCAATCGCGCTTTCCAACATGGACGGCGCCATCATCACCACCTTTGGCGACATGATGCGCGTGCCCGGGTCGTCTACCTCGCTCGCCGCGCAAAAGGCGGCGGGGTGCGACATCCGCATCGTCTACTCTCCGCTCGACGCACTCGACATTGCCGAGCAAAATCCCGAACGCCCGGTCATCTTTATGGGTGTCGGCTTTGAGACCACAACGCCCACCATTGCCGCCGCTATCCTGGAGGCTGACGCGCGCGGGCTCCAGAACTTCTCGGTCTACTGTGCTCACAAGACCACGCCGCCGGCTCTGCGTGCGATCTCCAACGACCCCGAGACGACCATCGACGGCTTTATCCTGCCTGGTCACGTCGCTACCATCACAGGCCTGGCACCCTTTGGGTTTTTGGTCGATGAGTTCGAGACCCCGGGCGTGGTTACCGGATTTGAGCCGGTCGATATCCTGCAGGGCATCTGCATGCTGGTCCAGATGATTGTCGAGAGCAGGCCGGCGATCGACAACGCCTACCGCCGTGGCGTCAATGCAGACGGCAATCCCGTAGCGCGCCAGCTGGTCGAGCAGGTATTTGAACCGTGCGACACCACGTGGCGCGGGCTGGGGCCGATTGCCGGCTCGGGTCTTTCCATCCGCCCTGAGTTCTCGCGCTTTGATGCCGGCGCCCGCTTTGACGTGCCCGTTGAGGCGACGGTCGAGCCGCGTGGGTGCCGCTGCGGCGACGTGCTGCGCGGGGCCATTACGCCGAGCAGCTGCCCGCTCTTTGGCCGCACCTGCACGCCCGAGCACCCCGTCGGCCCGTGCATGGTGAGCTCCGAGGGCAGCTGCGCGGCGTACCACCGCTACCGCGACTATTAGGTTCCGCCGTCTCAACGAATGGCGGACCGGTCGACGCTGCGCCTCACCCATATAATTCCACCCACGATTGGAGTTTTCGATATGTCCCATAGCGTTACCGATAGCACCGTCCTGCTGGGCCACGGCTCTGGCGGCCAGATGATGAAGCGCATTATCGATGAGGTCTTTCTGAATGCCTTTGGGTCGCCTGAGCTGCTTGCAGGCAACGATGCCGGTGTCGCCGCACTGCCCGCAAGCGGGCGAATCGCCATGTCGACCGACAGCTTTGTGGTAACGCCGCAGTTCTTCCCCGGCGGCAATATCGGCCGACTCGCCGTATGCGGAACCGTCAACGACGTCGCGACCTCGGGCGCTAATGTGCGCTACCTCTCATGCGGCTTTATCCTCGAAGAGGGCTACCCCATGGACAAGCTGCGCCAGATTGTGCAGACCATGGCCGAAACGGCGCGCGAGGCGGGCGTGTCCATAATCACCGGCGACACCAAGGTGGTCGAGCGTGGCGGTGCCGACGGCGTCTACATCAATACCGCCGGCGTGGGCGAAGTGCCCGCGGGCGTGGCGCTCAGCGGTGCAAACTGTCGGCCCGGCGACGCCATCCTGGTATCGGGTACGCTAGGCGACCACGGCATCGCCATCATGAGCCAGCGCGAGGGCTTGGCGTTTTCGAGCAACATCGAAAGCGACGCTGCGCCGCTCAATCATCTGATTGCCGACGTGCTCGCCGCCGCCCCCGACACCCGCTGCTTCCGCGACCCCACGCGCGGCGGACTGGCATCCACGCTCAACGAGTTTGCCCAGGCCAGCGGCGTCGCCATGGAAATCGACGAGGATGCCGTGCCCGTGCGCCCCGACGTGCAGGCGGCATGTGAGATGCTCGGCTACGATGTGCTGCAGGTGGCAAACGAGGGCAAGATGGTTGCCGTTGTGCCGGCCGAGCAAGCCGATGCCGCGCTGGCCGCCATGCGTGCTGCCCGCTACGGCGAGAACGCCGCCATCATCGGCCGTGTGCTGCCGCTTGCCGAGGGCACCCGTCCCGCCGTGCGCGTACGCACCGGCTGGGGCTCGACCCGTATCCTCGACATGCTCGTAGGAGAGCAGCTGCCGAGGATTTGCTAACGACAAAGGCTCAGGGCTATTAAAGATATTCAGATTCCAAACATGCCCGGCACGCATGCCCAGTATCATGGGGTGCGTTTTACAACTCAAGCGGCAGGAGCACCCATGGCAGCAGCTTTTACCCATGTGATCTTTGATCTGGACGGCACCATCCTCAACACGCTCGAGGACCTGGCAGCCGCCGGTAACCATACCTGTGAGATGCACGGCTGGCCCACGTTTGCCGTTGACGAATACCGCTATAAGGTGGGAAACGGCATGCTCAAGCTTGTTGAGCGCTTTATGCCCGCCGAGTATGCGGGCGACGGGTGTATGTTTGAGCAGACGCTTGCCGAGTTTAGGGCCTATTACGGCGAGCACAAGGAGGACCACACCGCACCGTACGCCGGCACGATCGAGATGCTCGACCGCCTGCGCGCCGCGGGCGTCACGCTCGCCGTGCTCACCAACAAGGACCACGTCTCGGCGGCTCCGCTTATCGAGAAGTACTTTGGTTCTGAGCGCTTTGCGCTGGTGCAGGGCCGTGTTGATTCGTTTCCGCCCAAGCCCGAAGCACCCGTCACACTGCATGTGATGGAAGAGCTGAGCGCCAATCCGGCGACCACGCTCTATGTGGGCGATTCCAATGTCGATGTTTTAACCGGCCACAACGCCGGTCTTAAGAGTGCGGGCGTCAGCTGGGGCTTCCGCGGCCGCGCAGAGCTGGAAGCCGCGGGCGCCGACTGCGTGGTGGACACCCAAGACGAGCTCACGGCGCTGATCCTGGGCGAGTAACGAAGTCGCCACCTAACGCGGCCGTAGCGACTCTGCCACGCGGAAAGCGCGCCCCACTATTCGGCCAAAAACCGGGTCGCATTTTCCCGAGCCCTCGATGCAACGCTGGCGCAAGGAGTGTCCCCGGCTGCCGACAGAAAAGGAACGTCCCCATCTGCCGCCTTAAGCCAGCCAAGGGAGCGTCGTTGTTTTGGCAACGACAGCGAAAGCCCGCCAGAGCGAGCAAGGTGACGTGAAATGAAAGGGCGCTGACCTTCTGGTCGCGCCCTTGAAATTGAACGTCAGATTGCCGCTCTGGCGGGCTTGCAGCGTCGAGCCGTTACGCGGTTTGGCAAAACCGCGTAACAAACTACCGCGTAACTCCCCTAGTTCATCATTGCATTCATCATCTCGGTGGTTGCGGAATCGTCGGCAGACCACTCGTTATCCTCGTTGGCGGAATACTTAAAGGTGACCTTGGTGTCCTTGGGCTTGGCGGCCTTGGTCACATCGACCATAACCTGACCGGCCATCTTGTACAGCTCGTCATCGGAAGGAACCGTATCAAGCGCGGCGACCTTCTCCTGATACTGGGTGGAAAAGTCCTCGACGATCTGATTCATGGACTTGCAGGTAATGGTGACCTCGGCAGTCGCGGTACCCTTGTCCTCGTCGACCGTCACGTCGCCGATCTTGTAGTCAAAGCCCTCGAGATAGCTCTTGGCGTACTCCTTGGGATCGATGCCCAGCTGCTCGAACTCGTCGCCCGAAGCCTCTTCCAGGCCGGCGAGGAAGTCGTCGCCACCGTTCTTGACCTCGTCAAACTGCGTCGTAAGATCCTCGGTAATGAGCTCCTCAACCGAAGGACCTCCGCAGCCGGAAAGCACAACCACGCACGCGACCAGAACAGCCATCAGGGGCGCAAGCAGCAGCTTCTTCTTCATGACATTCCTCCCAACAAGTGGCACCGCGCTTCCCAACACGGTGCACGTCGTAACAATAAGGCCATACTAGCCGCTAACGAACACCCCCGGCAAAGCAAAAGCGCAGTCGGCTCGATTTAACGTCCGAACGGTTTACCGGTCCGCCCAACGCGCAATAAAACGTTCCGCCGCATTGTAATCAGAACCACCCTTAAAAAGGGTGGTTTGCTCTTAGGGTATAACCCACGGGCC
>CABRWN010000031.1 GCA_902474645.1 uncultured Collinsella sp. | reverse complement strand
CCCGACAAGGCCCGCCGCGGCAACGGCCTCGCGGCAGCAGGTAACGACATCGGCCACGCCCGTGCCCTCGAGCATGCGGAAGTTGATGTTGGCCCACATATCCTGCGGCATTACGTTAGCGCCGGTGCTGCCACCCTCGATCTGCGTGGGTGCGCAGGTGGTCGTCACCAGCGGATAAAGCTTCTTGCTGGCGAGGCAATCGCGAACAATGGCGCCCCCGTTGGCGGCAATTTCATCGGCCGTGTAGAGCCCCAACTCGACGAGTTGGGCGGCAAGCAAGTCGGTCACGCGCGTCGGCCACTCGATATCGCAGATTGCGGCGATAGCGCGGCTCAGCACCTCGAGCGATGTGCCGCCATAGGGGTTGGACGAATGCCCGCCCTCACTCTTCGTCTTGAGCACGATGTCGACGTAACCCTTCTCGGCAAGGTCGGCATGCATAAGCCAGCCCTCGCCCGCGCCGTACTCGACAGCCGGAACGATGCGGTAGTCGCCCTCGTCGATCAGGTACTCAAGCTCAATGCCGCGCTCCTCGAGCACGCGGCCGATGGCGCCTGCGCCGTATTGCGTCGTCTCCTCGTCCTGGCCAAAGGCCAGGAGCAGCGTGCGCTCGTGCTCCCAGCCGTGCGCCAGCGCATACTCAACCGCCTCAAGAATGCCTGCGACCTGGTCCTTCATGTCGATAGCGCCGCGACCCCAAATGTAGGTGTCATCCACGTGGCCACTAAAGGGGGTATGCGTCCAGTCAGCCTCGGTGCCGGGCACCACGGGAACCACGTCCGTGTGGCCCATGAGCATGACGGGTTTGAGGGCGGGGTCGGAACCGCTAAGCGTCACCAACAGCGAATGGTCGATAAGCTCGACCTCGCCCACCGTGAACACGTGCGGCCACGCCTGCTGCATATAGGCGCGCAGGTCGTCGAACGACTGCCAGTTCACCGCCTCGGCATCCATGCTCGAGATGGTCGGAAACGACAGCACGCGGCCCAGGCGCTCGCACGCGCCAGCCTCGTCTATATCGGCAAAATCGTCCTCATGCGCAAAGAAGCGCCAAACCTCGGCCATGACATCCTTTCGATTGTGATGACGAGGGCCGCCCCACCGGAGCGGCCCTGCCACGTAAGCGTTTGCGGTCGGTTATTTGTCCTCGAGATAACGAGAGAGGAACTCGCGGGTGCGCTGGTGTTTGGGATTGCCGAAGAGCTCGGCCGGTGCCGCATCCTCGAGCACCACGCCCTTGTCCATAAAGACCACGCGATCGGACACGGTGCGGGCAAAGGCCATCTCGTGCGTGACGACAACCATGGTCATGCCGTCGGCAGCGAGCTTGCGCATGACCTCGAGCACCTCTCCCACGATCTCGGGGTCGAGCGCGGAGGTCGGCTCGTCGAACAGCATGATCTGCGGATTCATGCACAGGGCACGAGCGATGGCCACGCGCTGTTTTTGACCACCGGACAGGCGGCCCACGGCGGCGTGCGCGAACTTTTCGAGTCCCACACTGGTCAGATGCTCCATCGCGACCTTCTCGGCCTCGGCCTTGCTCATCTTTTTGAGCGTGACGGGCGCGAGCGTGCAGTTGTCGAGCACATCCATGTTGTTGAACAGGTTAAAGCCCTGGAACACCATGCCGATGTCCTCGCGCAGCTTGTTAATGTTGCAGCGCTCGGCCGTAAGGTCCTGGCCGTGGAACCAGATATGGCCCGCGTCCGGAGTCTCGAGCAGGTTGAGGCAGCGCAGAAAGGTCGATTTGCCCGAGCCTGAGGCGCCGATAATAGTGACGACCTCGCCGGGGTTAACGGACAGGTCGATGCCCTTGAGCACCTCGAGCGAGCCGAAGCTCTTGCGCAGGCCCTCGACGCGGATGAGCGGCTCATTGGTCTGTGCGGCGGCCGCGGTGCCGGTAGTGGCGGTATCTGCCATGATGATTCTCCTCGTCTTGAGCCTAGTTGGAGCTGGGCAGCGTGACCGGAGCCTCGGCGCCAAGCTTTTTGCCAAAGGCCTCGAGCAGGCGGCTCGCCACGAGCGTCAGGATCAGGTAGACCACGAGCGCCACGCAGTAGACCTCCATCTGGCGGTAGTACACGCCGGCGACGGTGGTGGTGGCGTACATGAGGTCAAACACGCCGATGACCGAAAGCACCGACGAATCCTTGATGTTGATGATGAGCTCGTTGGTGAGCGCCGGGATCGCGTTTTTAATGCCCTGGGGGAACACGACTTTGCGCATAGCCTGCCACTGCGACAGGCCCAGCGAGCGCGCCGCCTCGGCCTGGCCGGGATCGATGGACTCGATGCCGCCGCGCAGGACCTCCATCATGTAGGCGGTGGAGTTGAGCGAGATGGTGACGAGGCCAGCGGTGAAGGTACTCCAGATCTGGTTGGCCTGGGCGGTCTCGAAGCCCATGCCGCGCAAAACGGTGAAGCCCGCGTAATAGATGAGCAGACCCTGGACCATCATGGGCGTGCCGCGCACGATGGTGGAGTAGACGGTCGCAAAGCCGCGGCCGATACTCTTAAAGAAGCGCACCAGGTCGTTGTCCACGCGATCGAAGGTCTGAATGCGCAAAAACACGAAGAGCAGCGCCAGGAAGAATGCGATGACGGTGCCGAAGGTCGCAAGCGCGATGGTGATCTCGATACCGCGAATGAAGAAGTCCCCGCTCTTGTAGGTCATGTAGACCAGGCTCGACAAAAAGTCGCTGGGGTTGGAATCCGAGACAATGCTCACCTGCACCAGGTCGATAAACGACATGACGCAGCGGTCCACGAAAAAGATCGCCGCGATGGCGACCACGACGTAGCTGCCTAAGCGTGCGCCACGACGGAAACGCTCGGATGCGAACGGCGACTTTTCGCGATAGTCACTCCAGTGCATGAGCTTGGTGACCAGCGCCGCCGTCGACACGACGAGCCAGGCCCACAGGATCGCCCAAAGGCAATCTTGGAACACGCCCGTGGGGGCCAAGAAGCTCAGCGGCGTGGGGTTGCGCTGGCTAAACGCCAGGCCGAGCGCCGCGATAACGCTCGTGCCCAGGTATACATAACGGTGGTCGGCCTTGATAAAGGAGGCCAGGCGATTAATGGTTTTCATGCTGCCTCCCTATGCCGGCTGACGGTCGAGGCACGCGTCCCACATTTGGTTGCGCTCCTCTTGGCTAATGCCCTTGAGTGTCTTGTCGATGAGCTTAAGCAGTTTGTCCGAGCCCTTGCGGCAGCCGACGTTTGCCGTGACCTCCTGCTTAAAGCCCTCGCCCTCGGCAAATTGAATCGGCACGATACCCGGGTTTTGGGCCATATAGCCCTTCTCATTCTCGGTGTTGTAGGTCACGGCGTCGCACGTGCCCTGCAGCAGGTTCGAAAACACCGTGGGAACCGAATCGACCGGGTTCTTGTGGACAACACCCGGGATCTCGTCGATGACGGTATCGAGCATGGTGTCCTTTTGGCCGAGCACCGTAGCGCCGCTAAAGTCGCTGAGCTTGGTGGCGTTTTGGTAGGGCGAGCCCTCTTTTACGAACAGGCCAAAGTAGCCAATAAAGTACGGGTCGGAGAAGCCGACGGACTCCTCGCGCTCGGGCGTGGCGCTCATGCCGGCGATGATGAGGTCGATCTGCCCGTTGTTGAGCGAATCGATAAGGCCCGAGAAACTCTGCTTGACGGCAACGGGCTCGCCACCGAGGGCCTTGCAGACGATCTTGGCGATCTGCACGTCGTAGCCATCGGCATAGGCGCCCTGCACGTTGTCGATGGGGATGGTGTACTCGCTGGCTTCGGAGACCTGCCAGTTGTACGGGGCGTAGGCCGCCTCCATGCCAATGCGGATCTTGTCCTTGCCGATCACGGAATCGGACAGGTCGTCGCGACCGCCACCCGTCGTGGGCTGAACCACTTCCAGCGTGGAGGGGCGCTGGCAACCGGCAAGTGCGCCGGCGACGACAGAAGCGCTCGCGGCGAGAGTACTACCCAAAAAGATGCGACGGCTGCATACCGGCTGTGGATGCGCGTCGCGTTGATGGGGAGAATGCATAATCTGCCTTCCCTGTTGAATCGTATTCTGACGACTTAACAGGATATACGCCAGCGACCAGCAGCGCAGCACAAGCTCGAAAAATTAATAGACACGCGGTAGTCATTGGGGACGCCGATGTTTTGGCAATGCCGGCGAGCGACGTCCAGAGCGAACAAGTGGCATGAAAAAGGCAAGGCATGACCAGAAGGTCTATGCCTTGCCTTTTGAATGACAACTTGTCGCTCTGGACGACGCGCAGCATCGACCGAGCGGCGGAACCTCTAGAGCAAGGTAACGCTAAAACTGCGCTTGTCCGTCTCGCCCGGGGCCAGGGTGATGGTGTTGACCTTGTGCTCAAAGACGTCGTCCTCGGTGTCCATGGTGGTGTGACCGGTCCAGGGCTCGAGCGCCACAAACGGAGCGTCGTTGGCGGCAGACCACACGCCGATGTACTTAAAGCCCTCAAAGTCGATCTTGACACCGTGACCCGACTTGCGACCGCGCAGCGTGAGCGTGGAGCCCGGGGCATCGGTGAACATGATGGCGTCGTTATCGAAGCTGCGGTGCGTGATGGGCAACACGTCCGAGTTATCGGGAGCCTTGTAACTACCCTCGAACGTCATAAGACCGTCGGGCGTGATGATGGGAGCCTCGTTAGTCCAAGCCTCGGTAAATGCCAGCTCGTAATCCTCGAATGCCTCGTCCTCAGCACCGGGAGCCGGTACGTTAAACGCAGGGTGGCCGCCCACCGAGAACGGCAGGTCCACGTCGCCGGTATTGGTGACGGCAAAGGTCTGCGTGAGGGTGGCGTCGCCGGTCAGGGCATAGGTCATGTTGAGCTTAAAGTGGAAGGGGAACGCCTTGAGCGACTCGGGCGTGTCGGTGAGCTCGTAGGTAACGGACGCACCGTCCTCCGACACCTCGACGATCTTGTGCTCGACAATGCGTGCGATGCCGTGGCGCGCCATCTCGCAGGTGCCGGCCGCAGACGTCGCCGTATTGTTGCGCAGCGATCCCACGATGGGGAACAGGATAGGCGCGTGCTTGCCCCAAAAGGCCGGGTCTCCCTGCCACAGATACTCATTGCCGTTGAGGGCAAGGCTCGTGAGCTGGGCGCCCATGGAATCGATGGCCGCGGTAAGGCCGCCGCGCTTGATGGTAGTGACGGTGGACATGCTACTTCCTCCAATAGTGAACAACGGTGTCGAGGGATATTGTCCCACTCTTGGCGGCGGGGTTGAGCGGCGGGCGCAGTTATTGAGCAATAGCGTAAAGGTCAAACCCGCCCTGCGGCGCGCTATCGACCGTGTCGGGCGCTTGCGAATTAAAACTCACCGGAACCATGCGCTTTGAGGCGCGGTAACGCGTGCCGTCGGTGGCGACGGGCGGCTCATCCACCGTGAGCTCGTAGTCGCCGGGCTTGAGCTCGATGCCGTCACCTTCGGAATTGACGTATTGATACTCATCGATTGTTTGTCCCTTGAGCGTGCGGCCCACGATATGGACGAGCATCTGGCTATCGCCGCGCGCGGTATCCCACGTCGCGCCGTCCTTAACCTCGACCGACACATGCACCGAGCGCGTGCGGCTGAGCGATTGCTCGACAGACATCTCGACCTTGGCGGCGTCTTGACGCTGCCGCTCGACATGGCTCCAAACGCTACCGATTGCCGAGCAGGCGATAACGCCGGCCATGAAGGCGATGAGGATGGGGCCGAGCGGCGAGCGACGTCCTGCATCTTCCTCGCGAGACAGATTGGGGCGACGTGTGGGTGCGGGCGCCTGAGCGCCCTGCGAGGGCACGTCGAGAATACTGAAGGATGCCGTGCTGTCGGGATCGATGGTGTGACGCGGCTGCGGGGTCTTTGCCGGCGAGATCGACATGTCGGCTGGCTCGCCGAGCGTGGCCGTAGCGTCGGCCTTGGCCTCGTCTGCCTCGGCCTGGGCCCAAGCTTGTTCGAAGGTCAGGGGCTCGACGGGATCGAGGGCGGCGTCCGAGTCGGCGGCGACGTCGTTGCCGGTCTCGTCCTCGTCGCTCGACACGCCACGCGGCGTAGGCTCGTCCCACCCCTCGTCCGGAGTCTCACCCTCGCTATACCACCATTCAAAGTTATCGATATCCATACGGGGCGCCCCTTAGGCCTCGCAAATAAACACTCGCTAGTTTTATACCCCCAGACGACACCGAAGCTCACCCGCGCCGGACACAAAAACCGTCACAACATTCGACGCTTTTCCTCGAATTCGAGATTTTCATCGAATGTTGTGACGGTTTAGGCGACTGGCCGGCAGCGCAATGCGACAAAGGGACTGTCTCTTTGTCACATTCTGTTAGAGTTGCAGGGATTGAATCCCGCTTATCAATGCGACATTGGAGTGACAGCCTTGACCGCCGCAACCACGCCTAAAAGCAAGTCAACCGCCGCCGCGCTTTCACCTGCGCGCACCAATCTTTGCCTGGCGCTGCTCGTGTTGTTAGGTTTTTCGCTCGGCTGCTCGGAGTTCGTGGTCATCGGCATCGAAAGCGACTTGGCAACGGAACTCGGCGTATCACTTGCCACTGCGGGCCAGCTCATCAGCGTGTTCGCGCTCGTCTACGCCATCGCTACGCCGACGCTTGCGCTCAGCACGGGCCGTTTTCGCCGCTACCAGCTGCTCGTGTGCTATAGCATCGTCTTTGTGCTTGGCAATTTGTTTATGGCACTGGCGCCCAACTTCCAGGTGCTCTTTATCTCGCGCATTGTCCTGGGCTCTGTCTCGGGTGCGCTGCTCGCCGTGGGCGTGACGTACATCCCTGAGCTTCTGTCCCCACAGCAAACTTCGCTTGCCATCTCGGTAGTATATGGTGCGTTTTCCGTGGCGATGGTCTTTGTGACCTCGATCGGTAAGTTTGTGGCCGACACGCTCGACTGGCACGTTGCCATGTACGGCGCGCTGACCTTTGCCGTTTTGATCTGCGGAGCGCTCGTGGCGTTTATGCCGCGCGCTGGGCAAACCGACGAGCCCGCCACCTTTCGCGAGCAGGCGAGTCTGCTGCGCGAGCCGAGTATCATCACCGGCATGCTTATCTTTTTGTTTGGCGTGGGCTCGGTCTATGTGTTCTACGGCTACGTGACGCCTTATCTTGAGCAGGTGCTGGGCATGGGCACGGTCGAAGCCAGTACCACGCTTATGGCCTACGGCGTGTTCTGCCTGATCTCGAACATCCTGGGCGGATGGATCGATGCGCGCTTTGGCATGAAGGCGCTGCTTGTGACGTTTGTACTGCAGGCGGCAGCATTGTTTGGGCTGTTTGCCGTAGGCGCTGCCATGCCGCTCGCACTTGTCTTTGTCTTTAGCCTGGCGATGCTCATGTACCTGTTCTCGGTCTCGTGCATCACGCACTTTATGGATGTAGCACGCAGCCGCCACCCCAAGTCGATGGTGCTCGCAAGCTCGGTGGAGCCCATGGCGTTTAACGTCGGCATCTCGTTTGGCACTGCGGTGGGCGGCACCGTGGTAAGCGGAGTTGGCATTGCATACGTAGGCGCGGTTGGTGCCGTGTTCTCGCTTGTGGCCTGGGCGCTCACGCTGGTGACGATTGAGCTGGCACGTTGGGAGCGCAAGCGGGCGAGGGCGCAGGCGCAGGCGTAGGCGTAGGCGTAGGCGTAAATGCGATACTCGAGCTCGATGATGGCGATCGAAAGGAAACCGCATATGCAACGTGTACTGCTTATCTGTCATGGGAATATTTGACTAAAGGAGCAAACCGCCTCGTAAATGAGTGGTTTGCCCTTTTCATCTTGCTGCTATGCAACTTTTTCACAACTTTTGAGTGCTGGAATTCGCCCCTAGCCGCGTCTTTTAGCCATCGCATCCCGCAGCGCCCGAAGCACTTCGATTGCCACGGGCAGCTCGTCGACCTCGAACGAATCCAGGATCTCTCGCACCTCTAACGAAAGCGTCAACTTATCAGGCCTCGGCTCGTCGGACAGCAGCGCGTCGGCGCCGACCGAAAGCTCCTCGGCAATCTTCGATAGCACGGGCAGGCTCAGCTTAGTGTTTCCGGTCTCGATATGGCTCATATGCGTGACGGAGATGCCGACCTTTCCTGCCAGCGCCTCCTGCGACATCCCGCAGGCCTTACGGTACCGCCGTATGCGTTGGCCTATTTCGAAATACTTCACACTATCACCGCCCATACGAATCAATCTGACTTGAATCGTATGGGCATTTTTCTGCAAGTATAATAAACTGTAAGGGCTAATTATTGCCTATGTAGTTCAATTATGAGCAATAGTCAGCATTCCGAAAATGGGTGCGCCGAAGGCGCACCCGCATATCGAGGAGAAGGGTAAAGGCCGTGGGGGAACAAACGGCAGATCTGCTGTCGGGAATCACGACCGCGCACGACCTGATGCATCGCGTGGTCAATCTGCAAAATCGCATCAACCAACTGACCACGCAGTTCTCGCAAAAGACAGCAAGGAAGACCAAGCGGCACCCCGTGCTCTATGCCATAGCCGGTTTCCTCATCGCCTTCACGCTCATCACGAGCACGCCGCTCTGCGCGCTCACGTATCCGTTCTCCCTCCCGTTCTACGCGACCGGAGGACCGGACCTCCAAAGGGACGTCTGGAATGCCATAAGCCTGATCGTCTCCGCCGTCATCGGCGTGGTCCTCTACCTGGTCATCGCCAAGGCGGCCGACACGTCCCGCGCCCGCCGCAACGTCTATATCGACAACAACAACACCGTGGTCGACGCAAATAACCAGGCGCTCGCGCAGAGCATCGAGCAAACCAAGCAGGAGATCTTCACCGTGTAGCAACGTTGGGCAGCAGAGGTCGCGCCGTGGTACCCCATGGACTATGACAACACCGCAGCCGTCGACTTCTTCCTCTCCGCCGTGCGCAACCATCGCGCCACCACCGTGCAGGAGATGGTGAACCTCTACGAGACCGAGATGGACCAGCAGCGCATCGGTAACATGCTCCAGATCAGCAACCTCTTTATGCAGGGGCAGATTCTCAACCAGGCCCAGCAGATCAACGCGAACACCGCAAGCACGAGCAGGAACGTCGATTGGATCGCGCGCGATGTGTTCGGCAAACGCAACGGACTGTAACCGGCCGATTTAACGAAAACGTAAACCCAAAAGAAAGGAAAAGGGAAGATGAAATCAACGACATGGAAAAGAGGGGTGCTGACCCTCGCGGGCGTGTTCGCCCTGTGCGTAGCACTGCTGTCCGGCGCGCGCGGCGCCTATGCCGAGGAAATCAGCGGCAACGGCTGGACGCTCAACGAAGGCGTGCTCACGTTGACGGCGGACATCCCCACGGCAACCACATATGACTGGACGCAGTACGCCTCGCAGATCACAGAGGTCAAGGTTGCCGAGGGCGTCACGGAAATCCCCAGCACCGCGTTCGCCTCGTACGGTAGCGTCCAGTACAGCAACCTGCATAAGGTGACGCTGTCCTCCACGGTGAAGACCATCAGGATCTCCGCATTCGCGGACAACCCTAGCCTAACCGAGGTCCATCTGAACGATGGGCTGGAGCGCGTGTGGAACTGCGCATTCCAGAATGCGGGATTCACCGAGATCAAGCTGCCCGCAAACGTCGACTGGTATTCCGATGTCTTCGTCTACTGCAAGAAGCTCACCTCGGTGACCATTCCCTCCGGTTCCACATGGGGCGGCGGCGGCAACGCGCAGTTCTACGGCTGCACCAGCCTTGAGAACGTGCATGTCGAGGAGGGCGTGACCGAGATCCCCGACCAGTTCCTCAACCAATGCGACAGCCTCAAGAATGTCTGGATCCCCAAATCCGTCACGGCCATCCATTCGACGCCCATTCTCAACTGCCGCATCATCGGCTACAAGGGGACCGAGGCGGAGCGCTATGCGAAGTGGCGTCAGGAGGTCGGCGTGAACACCGTTGAGTTCCATGCCATCGACGGCGACGCGCACGAAGGTACTTGGAAGGTCACGACCCCCGCGACCTGCACCGCGCCCGGGCAGGAGCAGCTGACATGCGATATCTGCGGGGCCGTCCAGACGCGCGAGATCGCGGCGACCGACCACACATGGGACAAGGGCACCGTGACTACCGAGCCCACCGCGACGAAGGAGGGCGTGCGCACCTACACCTGCACCAAATGCGGCGCCACCAAGACCGAGACCGTCGCCGCCCTCGGGACGTCGACCGAGCAGAAAAAGCAAGCGCAGGCAAACGGCTCGAATGGCTCGAACGCAAAAACCGATGCCAAGAACGGCGAGCTGCCCAAGACGGGTGACAACATCCTCCCCTTCCTCGCAACGCTCGCAGTATCCTTGGCGCTCATCTCGGCCGGCGTCTTCATGGAGCGCATGCGCGCCTCAAAGTAATTTCTCAAGAGCGAACAGACATCACGGAGGAAGGAAGCGGGATAAGAGATGGCTGACAGATCCGGCAAAAAGAAGCGGGCGGCACTGTGGGTGGCGATAGGTATCGCGGCGGTGGTCGCCATCTGCTGCGGAGGCGCCTATCTATATCTCTCGGCGCAGGTGTCCAAGACCTACGGCGTTCCCCTCGTCGTAAACGCCGAAGGGCTTGACACGCAAAAGGGCACGAAGATCACCATCCATGCCACCGGAAAGGACTCCTCGGGCAACAGTGTGGACAGCGTGTTCCACGCGGGGTCGGACTCTTCGGACATCGCCCTCAGGCCGGGAGATTACCGCCTTGCGATCGAGGCGTCACCCATCGCGGCGGACGGAACCATCTACGACACCAAGGGCGCGTCCACGAAGGTCAGCATCGACAAGGACGGCAAAGTCAACGTCAAGAAGGAAATCACCATCAAGCCTGTCCCCGCAGAAGAGGTGACGGACGCGCAGATCGATGCGGCATATAAGGCAGCAAAGGACAGCGGCATAAGCTTGTCAAAGCTCGACAAGCTCAAAGAGAAGGCACAAAAGCGCAGGGACGACGCCGTGGCAGCCAAGAAGGCCGAGGAAGAGAAAAAGACCGACGAGGCGAATAAGAGCACCGAGGCGAGCACTTCCGAGAGCGAGCAGACGTCAACGGACCAGGCATCCAGCGGTGGCCATTCGTTCACGACCGACTACTTCTACGTGGACGTGCCGTCCGATTGGAAGCAGAACGAGTGGAGCGTGACCCAGCTAGACGACCACACGTGGCAGATTTCGCACAAACCGGCCAACGACTACGGCGGCGCAATCTGCATCGCCGTTGCGAAAGATAACCCGTGGCCGGTATACGGCACGCAGGAACTCGGCGCGACCGGCACCGGACTGAACGTATATGTCGGCAACGGGGCGGGAGACGGCCTGGAGAAGTATCTGACGATCGGGCTCACCAAGTCATGGGACCCGAACGATCCCAACTCCGTCCGCGGCGACGGCATGACGAACTCCCAATTCCAGGATCAGCTCAACGCGAGAGAGTGGCTCAAGGCACAGCAGGAAAGCCAACAACAACAATAAGTTGCATAGGGACAAGCCGAACGGCTCCGGAATCTTTACCGGGGCAGTCGTTCGACTTGCCCCCTTCCCATCAAAGCCGACGGGAAAGCATCGAGCAACAAGCTAAATCGACAAAGCAAGCGAACGCAAAAGGAGAAAACAACCATGAAGCAGTACACGAGGAGAGACGCGCTCAAGCTATTCGGTATCGGGACAGTTGCCGTCGCGGGCCTTGGGCTGGCTGGATGTAGCGGTTCAGGCGAAGGCGTCAAGAACGCGAGCGAGCCCGTGCCTGCTTCGCAGGCTTTCGGCCAGGCGGGCGTGTGGATGGTCTACGACGGCGACAAGCAGATAGGAAAGGACGTGGCAATCGAGGAAGTCCTATCCTTCGACGGGAACGGCAACGTTGCGAGCTACCAGTGCAAGAGCCTGACCTTCGGCGACCTCGACGGTCTGTCCGACGATGAAATCGTCGAGCTGGCGAAGCAGCAGGACGAAGCAGCCTTCAATGCTGCGAAGCAGGCGGCAATCGATGCTACCGATGAAGCTATCCAAGCGTGGCAGCAATGCTATGACACATTGAAGGCAGAGGCGGACGCCGGTACGTACGATTCGATAGACTACTACGGAGACTATGGCATCGAGAATGTGCCCGAGGAAGACCGAGCCCAGGTCGTCGAGACGTACCAGACCACGTTGGACAACACGCAGGATACTCTCGACGCTGCAAACAAAGGACAGGCATTCAATGAAGCTGCCGCTTATCAAGAACCCGAGGCGAAGCCCTATACGCTCCGTCTCGAAACAGATGGCAGCGGTAATGCGGCGGCGAACGAGTCGCTTGTTTTCCAGCTCGCAAAGTTCTCCTTCTACCAAGCAAACATCAATGCGGATGAAAACGATCTAACAAGCGACAGAACACGCTTTCGCATTTTAAATGACTACGGTTGGGACAATAATGCCGAGATTCCCGACAGCGCGTTCAGCTCGACCAAAAAGTCCATCGAACTCTGCTCACCCACCTACTCGACCACCCAGGCCGTCTATGGCACGACCTTCGGCGGTTACTCCGGCCTCGCCACCGTCGTGAACGAGGGGCACGCGGGCTTCACGTGGGACACCCCCGATGCCGAAGGGATAGAGGTGGACTAGGTAATCGATACGCACGGATATAGCCCGATGGCAGCTCGGGCTATATCCGTGAAATAGAAAGGAGCAAACATGGAGGAACAGGCAAATTTGTTGCCAGGCGTTGCCACGGCGCACGATTTGATGCATAGGGTGGTTGACCTTCAGGGACGAATCAACCAGCTCACCACTCAGTTTGCCGCCAAGACGGAAAAGAAGACTAAAAGGCACCCTGTTCTCTATGCAATCGGGGGCTTCCTTATCGCGTTCACGCTTATCACGAGCACGCCACTTAAGGTGATAACGTATCTCCCTACCCTTCCGTTCTTCTCGATGGGAGGCACGGAGCTTCAATTGGCGGTCTGGAATATCGTGAACCTCATCGTCTCGGCTATCATCGGCGCGATTCTATACAAGGTCATAGCGAAGACGGCGGACAAAAGCGCTCCCAAAGAAATGCCGCGATTGACCAAAGCAACCAACGAGTTGAAGCCAACAACCAGGCCCTAGCCCAGAGCATAGAGCAAACCAAGCAGGAGATTTTCGCCGTACAGCAGCAATGGGCTTCGCAGGTCGCCCCGTGGTACCCCATGGATTACGACAGCATCGAAGCCGTGGATTTCTTCCTTGCTGCCGTGCGCAACCATCGCGCCACCACCGTACGGGAGATGGTCAACCTCTACGAGACCGAGATGCACCAGCGCCGCATGGAAGCGGGCCAGCAGCAGATTCTCAACCAGCAGCGCATCGGCAACATGCTGCAAATAGGCAACCTGTTCATGCAGGGGCAGATTCTCAATCAGGCTCAGCAGATAAACGCGAACACCGCCAGTGCGAGCGGCAACCTCGACTGGATGGCTCGCGCGATGGGAAAGCGCTAAGTAATGACGCGGTTGACATAACGAGGTAACTCGAAACCACCATGAAAGAAAAGGGGATGGATAATGAACGGATTATCCCAGTGGGCGCGCTCGCATAAGCCCCAAGTCGCAGCGATAGCCGCTGCGCTCGTTGTTGCGATCGTTGTTGCGATAGCCGTGGCAAGTGGGGCGTTCGCAACGTCCGAGCAACAACCAGAGCAGCAGGAGCCAAGAACTGTCGATGTGGCCCTCAGCGTCACGGCCGACAACGGTTGGGACGAGAACTCCACGCCCGCCATCGCCCATATCGAGGGCAACGATGTGGACTTCTACCACGCGGTGACCCCTGATGCCGACGGCAACAAGGGCACTTCCACGGTTGAACTCGCCGAGGGCGACTACACCGTGAGCTTCGTCAGCCCCGTCAACTCCGACGGTTCCGCCTTCGACATCTACGACACGGGCGCTCCCGTCGACATCACCGTCGATGCCGACGCGAAGACCGCACCTGCCGTCAACTGCCCTATGGCGCAGATTCCCGCCGACAAGGTCACCGACGACATACTCGCCGACATCGTCAACAAGACCAAGGACGCCATCAAGAAGGGTGACGAGACCTTGAAGGGCGATGCGGGCACTGGCATCCTCGACAAGCTCGACGGCAATGTCGCCAAGAACCCGAACGCGAGCGACAAGACCAAGCAGGAGGCAACTGACGCCGACAAGGAAGTCGATGTCAACAAGGAGCCTGCCCAGACGACCCCGTCTGCCAAGACCGACAACGCCAAGACTGACAACAACGCTGGTTCTCAGTCTTCCAACAACGGTTCTTCGAACTCTGGTTCGTCCTCCAGCAAGCCCTCTAAGCCCGCCCATACGCACACTTGGGTGAACCATACGGCTACCCGTCAGGTCTGGGTGAGCAACTGGGTCGATGTGCCTGATTACGAGACCAAGACAATCTATGGCGGACAACTCTACACGGAACAACCTGACGGAACATGGCTCAGCAACGGAGAGACGTACTGGTTCTACACCGATGCCGACTTCGAAGCATTCAAGAACCTTATCGTCGAAAAGATGAAGACCGAAGGGTATTGCGGCAACTACGTGAACCGCACTAAGACCGAGAAAGTACAGGTAAGCTCCCACAAGGAAGACCACGGTTCCTACAGTACCGAAACCTACGTGGACTACGTGTATTGCACCTCGTGCGGTGCTCATCAGTAAACAATCCACATCCGGACAGCAAATCCTACCCAATCACAGAAGATAGCCAATCGTCTTCGAGGAGGAAGGCGGTCGCAAAGCGGCCACCTTCCTCCTTTTTACTCCGCAAAAATGGGAAATGGCATCTATTCGGAAGACGCGAAAGTAGATCAACAACAGCGCTCTGCCCTATCGAGGGCTCTTGATGGTCTCAGAGCGGATCGCGTTGAGAACCTATCGCATCCCGCGCCCGCCAAAGGTCCTTTCATGGGTCTTTCAGCGGGCGCTTAGTGGGCTGCTAATGGGATACTGACGGGCAAGAGCGAAAAGATGCCTTCGGCATCGAGTGCCTCCAAAGTGAAAAGGAGGTACACACATGAACAACAAGCCATTAGAACCCAACAGCCCCCAGGAGGAGGCCATGTGGAGGGCACAGGTGCTCAGGCGCACCGCCCGCATCTGCTCGGCGAAGGCCAAGGAGCTTGAGCGCATGGCCAAGGTGGACGGCAACGCCCCCATGCGCGACAGCGGCACCCTGAAGGACGTGCTCAAGCGCATCGACAACGTGATGGAGTGGCGGTTCGTGAACGCGCTGGGCGAGGTCGTCCTCGACGGGGACATCCTCGCGGAGAGCATCGACTGCGAGGCCCTGCGCACCATGCGCTACTGCGTGGCTGAATACCTCAAGCGAATCGAGGAGCGGGAAGCGGAGGGGAAGGGCGATGAGTGACTACGGCATCAAGACCTACGCCGACCTCGCCGAGACGTGCGGGAACATGGTGCTCGCAAACGAGATGGCAAAGCGCCCGCTTGAGCTTGTGAGCGGGGACTGGGCGCCATGGGAGGAGATTTTCCAGTGGTACATCATACAGGACCCGTCGTTTGTCATGGATCACACGGGCGAGCCGGTGTTCTACGACGAGGAGCTTGACCTGTACGTCCTTGGGGTAAATCATCTAGGCACAGCTTGGCGGCTCGTGCCCGCTCCGATAATCTACGACTGAAACGACGCCGAAGGGCGCAGCGGAAACAATCGCTGCGCCCTTTTTTGAGGCTTCGGTAGTTTGTGTGACAAGGGGCTAGC
>CABRWN010000030.1 GCA_902474645.1 uncultured Collinsella sp. | reverse complement strand
CCCGCCGGTAATGCCCAGCAGGATCGTATTTCCCTCAAGTTGTATTGAATTGTTGGGTGCCGCCATCGTTTAAGCTTCCTTGCTCGGGAGCACCAGGAGGCGGTGGCAGTACGGGCAGTGCGTAATCTCGCTACCGTCGTGGTTCAGGTCGCTCATGGACGATGCCTGCAGCGCGGTGTGACAGACCGTGGGGATGTTGCCCTGGATGGTCTCGACGGCCAGGCCGCGGAACTGCTTGAGCAGACGCTCGTAGTCGGTGAGCACGTCGGCCGGCAGCGTGGCAGCAAGCGCGGTGCGCTCTTTAGTGGCGGCGTCAATCTGAGCCTGAAGGTCGGCAGCCTTGGCGCGGGCGGCCTTGGTATCGGCCTTCACGCCCTCCTCGAACTTGGCGATGATTGCCTGCGCGCGGGCCTCGCGCTCGAGCGCCTCCTTATGGGCGACAACGACGTCCTTGCGGGTGTGCTCAATCTTGTCCAGACGCTTGGCCAGGGTGGCGAGTTCATTCTCCAGGTCCTGAACCTCGCGGTAGTCGGAGCCGTCGACATGGCGCTTCTTGGCAGCCTCGATGGCGTTGTTGGTCTGAATCTCGGTGGTGTTGAGATCGTCGAGCTCAATGTCCAGATCCTTGCGCTGGGCGTAGAGCTTGGTCATCTCGGACTTGAGCTTCACATAGGTCTTGCGCTTGGAAGCGAGCTCCTTGAGCTCCGGCATATTGGCAAGTTCGCTCTTGTTGCGGGCGAGCTCCAAATCGATCTGTTGCAGCTTGAGTAGCGTAGCGCCGGCGCTCATAAGTTCTCTCCTTTTGTCACAGTCCACCATTGGCAAGGGTTCAGTATTTTAATCGCATGACGGGGGTCGACCCCGGCGTCAACTGCAGAGTTCATCAATATATCAACGAACGGCTCCTCAGAGCGGTCGTGGCCGAGCAAGATCACCGACAGCCCGCGCAAGGCAAGGTCTTGCGCCACGTGGTAGCCCGCCTCGCCCGTCACGACAACATCTGCGCCTGCGGCGATGGCGAGCTCTCCAAAGTCGCCCAGGGAGCCGCCCAAAATAGCGACGGTTCGGCACGCGTGCTCGGCTTCGCCCCACACACGCGGGTCGCTGCCAAATGCCGTGGCGGCACGGGCGGCGAGATCGCGCAGGCTACAGGGGTTGTTGAGGGTCGCGAGTGCACCCAGGCCGGTGGACTCGGGGTCGTCCACGTGCTCCAGTGAGCTCACGGGTGCGGCACCCAGCAGCTCGCTCAGGCAGACGCGGGCTTCGTGCGAGCGGTCCAGGTTGGTGTGGAGCGAAATGATGCTCACGCCGCAACGCGCTGCCTCGTAGAGTGCCGCGCTGCACTGGGGGCGTGCGGCATCAGCTGGGCAAAACGCCTCGGGCGCCTTGATGTATATGGGATGATGCGTCAGCAGAACGTTGGCACCGGCTTCTTGTGCACGGCGAACATTTGCCTCGGTGGCATCGAGCGCGCAGGCAACGCCGGTAATCTCGGCAGCGGGATCGCCAACGGAGAGACCTACGTGATCCCAGCCCTCGGCGTCCGCCTTGGGGTAGCGCGCCAGCAGCGCACGTTCAAACTCGGCGACGATCATGCGGCACCCACGATCGAGAGCAGCGTCTGGGCAAAGTCGTCCAGGTCGGCAGGGTTCACACGGTCATCAAACGAGATACGCAGAGCGCCCAATGCCTGCTCGCGACCAATGCCCATGGCGCTGAGACCATGGCTCGGGTCCATGCTGCCGCTCGAGCAGGCAGAACCGGCCGATACCTCAAAGCCGGCGGCGTCGAGCTTGATGATGAGCTCCTCGGAGTCCATGCCGTCAATGTAGATCGATACCATGCCGGGCAGACGGTCGGCATGCGCATAGTCGCCCATGGTGGCGTGAATGCGCGGATGGGCCGTAAGCTTGGCGTAGAGCTTGTCGGAAAGGGCTTGCAGCTTCTCGCGCTCCTCGGCCACATGGAGCGTCAGCGTGCGGGCGGCAGCGGCAAAGGCGAGCTGCGTGCGCAGATCCTGCGTGCCGGCGCGACGTCCGGCTTCCTGTCCGCCGCCAAAGATGCGCGGGCGCAGCGGCGTGCGGTTCTTAAGGTAGAGCGCGCCGGATGCTACGGGGCCACCGATCTTGTGCGCAGCAACGGTCATGGCGTCAACTCCCAGCTCGGTAACATCGAGCGGAATATGCAGATACCCCTGGATGGCATCGGTGTGGAACAGGGCGCCCACGGTATGCGCGGCCGCGGCAAGCTCGCGGATGGGCTGCACCACGCCGGTCTCGTTGTTGGCAACCATGATGCTCACGAGCGCCACGTCGTCGCCTAGTAGCTCGACAAGCGTGGCAGGCTCAATGTAGCCCATGCGGCAGGGCTGCACCAGGTCGACTCTAAAGCCTGCGGCACGCAGCAGCGGCAGGTTGTCCAGAATCGAATCGTGCTCGATGGCAGATACGATCACGCGGTTACGCTTACGGTCGCGCTGACGTGCACCCTCGGCAAGACCGAGTAGCGCCAGCTGGTTGGCTTCGGTGCCGCCGTTGGTCAGAACAATCTCAGACGGGCGAACGCGCGCGCCAAAGCTGCGGGCGATCTCGCGACGTGCAACCTCCAGACGCGCGGCAGCCTTGCGGCCGAGCGAGTGCAGCGAGTTGGGGTTGACGCCGGCAGGCTCGCTGTCGTCGTACTCGCGCTGCGCAAGGAGCGCCTCGGCGCGCATGGGCGTCGAGGCGGCATAGTCAAGATTCACGGGTATGCGGTTTTGACCTGCGGTCATAAGGGTTTATGCCTCCTGTGCAGCCTCGTTGCCCAGCTTCTGCAGCAGCGCAACCTCGGCGGCGGGATCTTCGGACTTAAATACGGCGGAACCGGCCACCAGGACATTTGCGCCGGCCTTGACGACCTCGGCGATGTTTTTGGAAGAGATGCCGCCGTCGACCTCGATCATGGGCGACACGCCATGTCGCTCGCACATGGCCGTAAGCTCGTGCAGTTTGGCGATTGTACCAGGGATAAAGCTCTGGCCGCCAAAGCCAGGGTTCACGCTCATCAGCAGCACCATGTCGACAACGTCGATGATGCTCTCGAGCACGCACACGGGGGTGGCGGGGTTGAGCACCACGCCGGCCTTGACGCCGCGCTGCTGCAGATGCGTGAGCGTGCGGTGCAGGTGCGTGGAAGCCTCGTAGTGCACGGTGATCATGTCGGCACCGGCGTCGGCATACCAATCGACCGTCTCGTCGGGGTTCGACACCATGAGGTGCGCGTCGACCGGTACATCGGTGGAGCGCTTGACGGCCTTAAGGATGTCAACGCCAAAGGTGAGGTTGCCGGTAAAGTGACCGTCCATAACGTCAAAGTGTACGTAGTCGGCACCGGCGATCTTGTCGAGCTCGCCCTTGAGGTTGGCCATGTCGGCCGAAAGGACGGACGGAGCGATTTTGATGGAACCCATGGTAGTAGCCTTTCTGCGCTAGTCGGTGAGTCCGTAGAACTCTTGAGAAGGGACGCGATCGGTAAGAATCTCGAGCGCCCTATCCAAAGCAACACCGTTGTAGAGCGTTTGCTCCACGGCAAAGGTGAGCGGAATGTCTACGCCCAGCGAACGGGCAAGCTCGCTGACGCTGCGGGCCGCGACGGCGCCCTCGACCACCATATGCGTGCGCGTCTGATACTCGTCGAGCGACACGCCGTGGGCAAACTCGTAGCCAAAGGTGCGGTTGCGCGAGTGCTCCGAGGTGCAGGTGGCAATGAGGTCGCCCATGCCGGCAAGTCCCATGCAGGTCATAGCTTGACCGCCGCGGGCGTGCACCAGACGGCTGATCTCTGCCAGGCCGCGCGTCATGATGAGGGCAAGCGTGTTGTCGCCCGCACCGGTACCGGCGGAGATGCCGCATACGATGGCGATGACATTTTTCATGGCGCCGCAGACCTCGACACCGGTCATGTCTTGCGACAGATAAATACGGAAGGCCGTGGATAGGAGCAGGTTCTTAAAGGTCTCCCCTATCTGCGGATCTTTGCTGGCGATGACGGCGGCAGAAAGACCGCCGCGGCAGATCTCCTCGGCATGGTTGGGACCCGAGAGCGCCGCCACGCGCGCCTCGTTGCCGATCTCGCTGGCGATGACCTCGCTCATGAGCAGGCCGGACTCGGGCTCAATGCCCTTGGTGAGGCAGAGCACCGGGGTATCGGCGGCGATAAAGGGCGCTGCCCGATGGCACACGTCGCGCAAGTGCGTGGAGGGCACGGCAAAGATGATCGCATCGGCACCGTCGAGCGCCTGGGCGAGCTCGGTCGTTGCTACCACGTTGTCCGGCAGCTCGTAGCCCACAAGGTAGCGGGGGTTGCGGTGCTCACCGTTAATGCCGGCGGCCGTCTGCTCGCTATGGGCCCACATGGTTACGCGCACGGCTCGCGCGGCGGCAAGGCCGGCGACGGCGGTTCCCCACGAGCCAGAGCCAATCAGCGCAACATTCATGACTCTCTCCTACTTATCGTCGGGCTCGGTGACGCGCTTGGTAAACGAGAGCTTGGACTCCTTACCGGTCATGAGCTTTTTGATGTTCGCGCGATGGGCCCACACCACGGTGATGCCGATTATCGCCATGCAGAACTTGAGGCCCAGGCTGCTGTACGGAAAGACCGCGCAAGCAGCGATGGGAAGACCGATGGCCGCGGCAAGCGAGCCCACCGACACAAACTTGGTGATGGCGACGGCCACGATAAACATGCCCAGCAGCGACAGGCCAATTGGCCAATACCAGGCGAGGATGACGCCCAGGCCAACTGCGATTCCCTTGCCGCCATGGAAATTGAGGTAGGGCGAGAAGATGTGGCCCCACACCGCTGCCAGGCAGATGACGCCGAGCATCCAGTCGCCGGGGGCTCCGGGCGCCATGATGTTCGGCGGAAATCCATAGCCCACGCTCGCGATGAGCGGACGGGCGATGACAACGCAGATGGCGCCCTTAAGGCAGTCGAGCAGCAGCGTGAGCGCGGCCACCTTGGGGCCGGCCACGCGCAGCGCGTTGGTGGTGCCGATGTTGCCGGAGCCCGCCTTGCGAATGTCCGTGTGGTTGAACACGCGGCCCAAGATCAGGCCAAACGGAATCGCTCCGATAAAGAACGAGACCACGGCGCAGATGGCGGTCAGCAGAATCGGATTATGCATCCTTTTGCTCCTTCTTCCTAAAGAAGAGTCGAATGGGCGTGCCGGCAAAGTCGAAGGTCGAGCGCATGCGGTTCTCCACATAGCGCTGGTAGGTGTCGTTGACCAAGTCGCTGTGGTTGACGAAGAACGTGAACGTCGGCGGGTTGACGCCCGTCTGGGTCACGTAGTGCATGCGCAGGCGGCGCTTGCCGTCCACCACGGTATGACCGAACTCGCGCAGATCGGTGAGGAACGTGTTGAGGCGCGAGGTGCTAATCTTCTGCGAGCGCGTCTTTTCGGCGGCGTCGACCATCGCCCAGATCTTCTCGACGCTGCGGCCGGTGAGGGCAGAGATGCGCAGGTACTGGGCCCAGGGAGCCATGACGCCCAGACGGCGGTCGATGGTCTCCATGCAGGCCTCGCGCTTGCGGTCATCGTCGAGCAGGTCCCACTTGTTGAGCAGCACAACGATGGCGCATCCGCGCTCGATGGCAAGACCCATGACCTTCTGGTCCTGTTCGGTAACGCCAACGGAGGCGTCGACGACGAGCAGCGCCACGTCGGCGCGGTCGATGGCGCGCAGGCCGCGAACCATGGAGTAGTACTCGATGTTCTCGTACACGGTGCTCTTCTTACGGATACCCGCAGTGTCGACCATGCGGTAGTGCTTGCCGCTGCGCTCGACGACCGTGTCGATGGCGTCGCGCGTGGTGCCGGCAATGTTGGACACGATGGAGCGGTCGGCGCCCAGGATGCGGTTGAACAGCGAGGACTTACCGGCGTTGGGGCGGCCGATGATAGCCACGTTCAGCGCATCGGGGAACTCGTCGGCGATCTCGTCCTCCTCCTCGGGCAACAGGGCCACGATATCGTCGAGCAGGTCGCCCGTGCCATGACCATGCAGGGCCGAGAGCGACGTGGGCTCACCGATGCCAAGCGAATAGAACTCCCAGATGCTGTCGTTCTCGCGATCGGGGTTGTCGAGCTTGTTCACCAGCAGAAAGACCGGCTTGTCGCAGCGCTTGAGCATGCGAGCGACCGACTCGTCCTCCTCGGTGACGCCGGTGCGGCCGTCGACCACAAACAGGATGACGGCGGCTTCCTCGGCGGCGGCGAGCGCCTGGTCGCGGATGGACGTGGCAAACACGTCATCGCTCTTGAGCGGTTCGATGCCGCCCGTGTCGACGATGGTGAACTCGCGGCCGTTCCAATCGGCCGTGTGGTACGAGCGGTCGCGCGTGACGCCGCGGGACTCGTGGACGATGGCGTCCGAGGTCTGGGCCAGGCGGTTAACGAGCGTGGACTTGCCCACGTTGGGGCGTCCGACGACGGCGACGATAGGTTTCATCTGCTCTCCTTTAATGGGTAGGGTCAGTGGAAGTGTTAGAGTCTGCGGGCACAATGCCAAGGATGCGCTCCAAGGTATCGAGCAGCTCATGCGGCATGGTCGACACCACATGAACCTCGGCGCCGCGACTGGTAAGGCTTGCGAGTAAATCGTCACGATGATACTCGTCAAGCGTCATGCCGTCAGCGTTGAACATGAGCTTAGGCACAAAGAGCATAACCCCCGACAGATCTTGGGGCAGCTGCTCCAGAATGTCACACGCGACGATGAGGCCGGTCACGTCCACGTTGCCGCCAAAGTAGCGGTTCTTGATGGCTGTGACGGTGCCGGCGAGACCATACGGCGACTCCACAAAGCGCGCCACTGTGTCGCGTGCGCTGGCGCCCGAGAGGCACAGCAGGTGTTGGCTGCGGGCGTCGATGGCCTCGCGGACGCGGGCCAGACGCTCGGCGTCGGCGGCAAGCACGTCGTCGGTCTCGTCCAGATACGAGCGGATCATGCCAATGCCGTCGTAGTACTGCGGGTAACCGTCGTAAAAGTCTGCCTCGGGAGGATCGATGCCGGCGTCCAGATAGAACTCGTCGCTCATCTGGAAGGTGTGGCGGCCAAAGCGCTCATAGGCGCGGTCCTGGAAGGGCCTGATCATGGCGATGGTCTCGCGCGCTAGCTCGGGCTTGTCGCTGTAGGACCAGCTAAAACGGTTCTGATGCTTGGTAAAACCGAGCGGCACGATTCCCAGGCTGGTGATTTGCTCGTGCTCCTCGCAAAAGCGCAGGGTCTTTTCCAGCTCCTCGCCGTCATTCATGCCGGGGCACAACACGATCTGCGCGTGAATCTCGATGCCGGCGGCCATGATGGCCTCGAGTACGTCCATGCCTCGTTGGGCGTTGCGGCCCATCATACGACGGCGGACGTCGGGGCTCACGGCGTGGACCGACACGTTCATGGGGCTCATGTTGCGTTGGATGACGTTTTGAACATCTTCGTCGGTGAGGTTCGTGAGCGTGACAAAGTTGCCCTGCAAAAAGCTCAGGCGGTAGTCGTCATCGCGAATATAGAGTGTGGAGCGACCGCCCTTGGGCAACATGGTCATAAAGCAGAACACGCAGGCGTTCACACAGGTACGCATGCCGTCGAAGATGGGGCCGTCGAACTCAAGGCCCCAGTCCTCTCCCGGGAAGCGGTCGAGCTCGACGGAGGTGACGGTGTTGTCGCGCGGATCGAAAACCTCCAGGTCGACGGTATCATCGTCGGCCTCCCAGAGCCACACAATCATGTCGGTAAGCTGCTCACCGTTGACCGTGAGCACGCGCATGCCCGGCTCGATACCCACATCCCACGCGGGCGATTCGGGACGCACGTTCTTTACGAGCGCGCCCTCACCCGGCTCGGGGTCGCGGCTGCGCCCGTAATCGGCCACCTCGGCGGCGTATGCGGGTACGGTCTGGTCCATGGTTAGCGGCAAAGCTCCTTGATGCGCTCGACGGCGCGCTCGATGTGTTCTTGTGGGGTGGAGGCTCCGGCGGTGATGCCGATGTGGTGAGCGTCGGTAAACCACGTGGCCTGGAGCTCGGAAGCTTCCTCGATGTGATACGTGCGCTCGCAGGCGTCTGCGCAAATCTGCGCCAGGCGGCGGGTGTTGCCCGAGTTCTTGCCGCCCACCACGACCATGCAGTCGCAGCGGTTGGCAAGTGTGGCTGCTGCCTGTTGACGCTCACTCGTGGCGGCGCAGATGGTGTTGATCACACGCAGCTCCTGCACCCGCGGGGTGATGGCAGACACGACCTCGGCGAGGTTCTGTGCGGTCTGGGTGGTCTGCACAACCAGACCTACCTTGCCCTTGAGCGGCAGCGCGACCGCATCAGCGGCACAGCTCACGACCTGCGCATCATTGCCGGCGTGGCCCAGAATACCCTCGACCTCGGGGTGACCTGGCTCGCCTACGACCACCACGCGGTAGCCCTCGCGCACCAGGCGCTCGGCGGCCACGTGGACCTTCTTGACGTAAGGGCAGGTGGCGTCGACGACGTTAAGGCCACGCTCGCGAGCGGCATCGATGACCTGCGGCACCACGCCGTGGGCGCGGATGATCACGGTGCCCGACGCTGCGTCGTCCAGGGTTTCGGCCAAGCCAACGCCTGCCTCAGCGAGCTCGCGCACCACGATGGGGTTATGGATGAGCGGACCCAAGGTGTGAACTTGAGTGCACTCTCCTGCCTGCGGCGCGGCGGCCAGCGCCATATCGAGCGCACGCTGTACGCCATAGCAAGTGCCGGCGTGGGCGGCGATCTCGATGGTAGGCGCGATTGCCTGGTTGGACGCAGTCGCGGAGGTGTTCGTCACGTTCTCGCTCATGGCTAGAACCTACCCGGATGCTCGGCGCACAGATCGTCTCGCATGGCGTAGACACGGTTCATGGCCTCGGACTCAAACCAAGCCAGGCGCTCCGTGCGCTTTAGCCCGGCCGGTGCATCGGAAAACGAGACGGCCTTGCCGGCACGAATCCAGCACTTCTTGGGACGCATGAGCTTTTTGCCCGCGGGCGTGATGTCGGACCAGCCGCAGATGGCGAGCGGGTTAACGGGCGCCTTGCCCATCTGGGCGATGAGCGCAAAACCGCCGTGGACCTCGGGCTTGATCTCGCGCGAGCGGATGCGCGTGCCCTCGGGGAAGATCAGGACGTCCTCGCCGCGCTGCAGAGCATGCTGGGCGGCGCGCAGGCACTTCATATCGGCAGTACCACGCTCCACGGGGATGCCGCCAACGCGGCTAAAGGCCCAGCGCACAATCTTGCTCTTGGCGAACTCTGACTTAAAGATGGGACGAATGCGGCGCCCGCCAAAGAACAGCGCCGTCTCCACGGCCAAGAGCTCGGCCATCGAGGTGTGGTTGCAGATGACCACGCTGCCGCGGCCGTCCTGGCGCTCAAACAGCAGGTCAGCATCCTCTACCTTCCAGCGCCACATGAGCTTAGAGAAGGCCCAAAGGATGGCCATGACTACGACGACGGTGCCGCGGATGAGCGCTGGAAACTCGGCGTAGGGGGCGTTGTAGTAATCCTCGGGCGTCTGCTTAAACAGGCGCATGGGCTACCTCCTCTGGTTGATGAGGTTCTCGATTATCGAGACGACCTCGTCGATGGTGTGGGCGGTGGAGTCGACGTGCACGGCGTCCTCGGCGGGCAGGAGCGGGGCGACCTCGCGGCTGCTGTCGAGCTTGTCGCGCTGCTTAAGGGCGTCGAGGGTCTCGTCGACCTCGGCTTCGAGCTGCTCGGATGTGAGCGGCTGGGCGTCGTTTTGGTGACGCTGCAGCACGCGGCGGCGGGCGCGCTCGCGCGGGTCGGCGGTCAGGAAGACCTTGACCTGCGCGTTAGGGAACACGACGGTTCCGATGTCGCGACCCTCGGCCACGATATCGCGGTCCTCTGCGGCACGGCGCTGATGGATGAGCATGGCGGCGCGCACGCCCGGGTAGGCCGAGACCTTGGACACGTTGGCGTCGACCTGCGGGGTACGGATGGCGGCCGAAGCGTCCTGGCCGTCAATGGTCAGGCGCGTGTCCTCGCCGGTGCCGTTGGTAAAGCGGATCTCGATCTGCTCGGCGAGGGCGTCGATGGCTGCCTCGTCGTCCAGGTCGATGCCGCGGTCGAGCGCGGCGAAGGTGACGGCGCGGTACATGGCGCCCGTGTCGAGCTTGTTAAAGCCCAGCTGGCGGGCGATCTCCTTGGCGATGGTGGACTTGCCGGAACCGGCAGGGCCGTCGATGGCGACGATCATGCATTGCTTCCTTTCGATGGTTGACGTGCTGGTATGGTTCGCGGGCGTTGCGGGTTGGTGGTCTGTCTAGCCCGTGTAGCGCTCGCGGTAGGTGTTGCGCTTGGGCGCAGAACCGTGGCTGTGCCGCGGGCGTGTCTTGGGGCTTGCCGCTGTTGCGCTTGGCGCTCGCCTGCTTGGGCAGGATGCCACCGCTTTTGAGGATCTGCACCTCGCGGTCGGTGAGCTCGCGCCACGAGCCCTTGGCCACGCCCTCGAGCTCAAGGCCGGCAAAGTTGCAGCGGTGCAGACGGATTACCGGATGGTGAATCTTGCTCAGCATGCGCTTGACCTGGTTCTTGCGTCCCTCGCGGATGATGACCTCCACGGCGGTGGTGCCGGGCTTGATGCCTTGCGGAGCCTCGGCCTCGCGCGCGTTTATGACGCGGCAGATCGCCGGCTGGCACAGGCCGTCGTCGAGCTCGATGCCGCGACGGAGCGGCGTGAGGTCGCGGTCGGTCAGCTGCCCGTCCACGAGTGCCTGGTAGGTCTTATAGACATGCTTGCTGGGGTGCAGCAGGTCCTGCGACAGGTCGCCGTCGGTGGTAAAGAGCAAAAGGCCCGTGGTGTCGCGGTCCAGACGACCCACCGGGAAGAGCCCCGGAAAGCGGTCGCGCGGGACCAGGTCGGCCACGCAAGGGCGCTCCTGTGGATCGCTCGTGGTGGTGAGGTAGCCGGTCGGCTTGTAGAGCATCAGGTACACGGCGCCCTGGTTGAGCTTGACGGGCATGCCGTCGACCTCGATATGGTCGCGGTCAACATCGACCTTGGTGCCCAGCTCGGTCGCGACCTGGCCGTTGACGGTCACGCGGCCGGCGGTCATCAGGTCCTCTGAGCCGCGGCGGCTCGCCACGTCCGCGCGCGCCAAAAAGCGCTGCAGGCGCATGGTGTGCGGATAGACGGGCTGGGCGTCGCCTGCGGGCGTCGTGGCGCCCGTGGCACTTGCGGTGCACGTCTCCCCTACTTCGTTAGTCCTCATCATGCGTGTCCTCCGCAGTGTCGTCGGTGGCCAGGAATTCCTCGCCACCGACCGCCTCGACATCATCAATATCGGTATCGAGCAGCTCGCGCTCTTCGTCCAGGTCCTCGGCTTGCTCCTCGAGCGTGGACTGAATACTGCGGCCGCTCAGGCGCTCGCGGATAAACTGGCGCGACTGCTCGTCGGGGGCAAACTGCTCCAGATCGGGTAGGTCGCGGGTGGAGCGCAGGCCGAACTTTTCCAAGAAGGCGTTGGTCGTGCCGTAAATGATGGCCTGACCGCGCTCGGGGTCACGGCCGAGCTCGCGCACCAGACCCTTGTCCACGAGCGACGCGATGACGCCGTCTGAGTTGACGCCGCGGATGCCCTTGACCACCTCGCGCGTTACGGGCTGGTGGTATGCGATCACGGCCAGGGTTTCGAGCGCCGCCTGCGACAGCTTTTGCGTGTCCCAGCTCAACACATAGGCCTCGACTACGTCGTGGTAGGCAGGATGCGTGAACAGGCGCCAGCCGCCGGCGACCTCGCGCAGCTGAAAGCCGCGGTTGGCCTCCTCGTACTCAACCTTGAGCTCGGCGAGCAGCGACGCGCACTCGCCGGGGGCGATATCCAGTGCGTCGGCCAGCGCGGGCGCACTCACCGGGTCGCTTGACACCAGCAGCAGCGCCTCGAGGGCGCCTTTGAGGCTGTTTGCCTCCAGCGTTGAAAGGGTTGACATGGTTGCGGCTCCTATTCGGTGAGCTCGGGGCCCTCGCCGGGCACATAGGCCTCGGCGCCCTCGACGCGGTTGATGCAGATGGTTCCGAAGATCTCGTCCTGGCTCAGCGTGAGCGAGCCGCGCTTGGCAAGCTCAAGCATGGCCAGGAAGGTGACGACGAGCTGCTCGGTTGTTGCATCGCCGTCCAGTAGCTCGCGGAAGGTGCAGGTTTGGTGCGCCATGGTAAAGCGGTCGACTGAGGCCACGGTCAGGTCGAGCGGTACGCGATGCGGCGCCACATGCTCGGCCTCCAGCAGGAAGGTCTGGCGCTTGCCGTCCAGGTCGGCGCAGATGACGGCGAGGCCGCGCAGGGTAATGCCGGCCAGGTAGTCGGGCATGAGCCCAAGGAACTCAGGGTCGGGGCCGGCCACGCGCGGGTGCATGCGGCTTTCGGCCTGCATGCGCGCACCGAGGGCCGCAGCCGCGCCTTTAAACTGCTTGTAGGCAATCAGGCGCTGGATCAGGACCTCACGCAGCGCGTCGCCGTCAAGCGTGCTGAGCTCCTCAAGGTCTTCGTCGAACTCGTCATCGTCGTCATCGACTTTGCGCGGGGCCTCCTGCGGCACCAGAGAGGCAGCCTTGATGTCCAAAAGTGTTGCCGCGACCAGCAAAAAGTCGCTCGCCACGTCCAGGTCCAGCGCCTCGATGCGCTCGGCCTCGGCAAGGTACTGCTCGGCCACCTCGCTGATGGAGATGGCGCCGATATCTACTTTTTGGCGGGTTACCAGCTGCAGCAGCAGGTCGAACGGTCCGCTGTAGACCTGCGTCGACACGCGATACGACATCTTCGACCTCCTTTGACGGCGCCTTCGCGGAGCGGTTTGGGTGCATGTTACGACCGTTTTGCACGGTCGACCTGTAAGTTTACCTTAGATGTTGGCGATTGCGAAGTTGAGCAGCTGCTCAGCAAGCGGATACACGGTAACGTCGAAATAGCGGCCGATCACATCGATGCCGGTCCACATGGGCAGCAGGTACAGCACCAGGATGAGTATGGGCATGGCGTATTGCTGCAGACGATAGTAGTTGGCGAGCGCCTTTCCCTTGAGGAACGGGACGATAATCGACGAGCCGTCGAGCGGCGGGATCGGGATGAGGTTAAAGAACGCGAGTGACAGGTTGACTACGATGAACGTGGCGCCGAAGTTCATGATCTGCGATGCCACGGCAAAGGACATGCTGGTGTAGAGGTTGCCGTATGTCGCACGCATGAGGGCGGCCGCGAGACACGCGAGTGCGATGTTCGATGCAGGGCCGGCCGCACTCACCAGGACCTCGTCGCGCTTGGGGTGCTTGAGGTTGTTGAGGTAGACGGGCACGGGCTTGGCAAAGGCGAACACTGGGCCACCGGCTGCGAGCATGAGCAGCGGCAGGATGATGGTGCCAAACGGGTCGATATGGTTGAGCGGGTTGAGCGAGACGCGGCCGCGCGAGCGAGCCGTTTTGTCGCCGAGCGCCCAGGCTGCGGCGGCGTGCGCGCTCTCGTGGATCACGATGCCAACGATGACGGCAACGGCGCTGGCAAGCAGGTTCATGAGGTAGCTGCTGGACATGGCACTCCCCTAGCGGACGCGGCGCGAGGCGCGCGTGAGCAGGTAGTCAATTACAAACAGGATCACAGCGACGATGGCGTAATCTAAGCGGAACACGCCGCCAAAGGGCGACGTGATGACGCCGTAGCCGGCGATGGCGCTCGGCAGCGCGCGTGAAAGCTCAACGACAAAGCCTACGATCTGCAGCTTGGCGGTCAGGCCGCTAAAGCACAGCAGCACGGTCATCGCACTCATAAAAATGCCGCAGATGCGACAGGCGATGGCGATGACGCTCATCGCCACGGCAGTGGCCTTACGAGAGTTCACGCGCGGTCTCCTCTTCGATCTGGGTGGAAAGCTCGAGCCATTCGTCCTCGAGCTTGGGCAGCTCTTGCTTAAGGCCGTTATATTCCCCCAGCGCGGCGTTGAACTTTTCCTGATCGGCATAAAGCTCTTCGCTCGCCATCAATTCCATAAGCTCGTCATAGCGGGCGCGCTTTTTGTCGAGCTCCGCCTCGATCTTCTTGAGCTGGTTGCGCACGCCCTTGAGCTTTTTGTTGAGCGCGGCGCGGGCCTGGGCCTCGGCGCGCTTTTGCTCCTTGGTCTTTTTGCCCTCGGCCGGCTTGGGCGTCGCGGCGGGGGTGTCGGCCTGGGCGGCGCTGGCTTTGGTGGACTTGGCCGCGGCAGGCACGCTCTCCCCTGCCGCCTCGGCGGCGGCGCGGGCTGCGAGGTCTTCGCGCTTGTAGAGGTAGTAGTCGTAGTCGCCGTCGTAGACCGTGACTTGTCCGTCGCGGATGTCGATGACGCGGTTGGCCACGGCGCGCACCAGGTGCTCGTCGTGGCTGATCAGCACGATGGTGCCGGGGAAGTTTTGCAGGGCGTTCTCGAGCATGTCCACCGAGTCGATGTCCAGGTGGTTGGTGGGCTCGTCCAGGCACAGGAGCGCCTCGGGCGCCACGAGCATTTTGGCCAGGGCCAGACGCGCCTTTTCGCCGCCGGAGAGGACGCGTACCTGCTTTTCGATGGAATCATTGTCGCCAAACAGGAAGGCACCCAGCAGGCTGCGCTGCTGCGGCACGGTCCACTTGGGCGTGACGGTGTCGATCTCTTGCAGGACGGTGTTGGACTCGGTCATGCCCTCGAGCGCGTGCTGGGCATAGTAGGCGACGCCCACGTTGGTGCCCAGGTCGCGGGTGCCGGTGGTGGGCGGCTCCAGGCCGGCGATGATCTTCATGAGCGTGGACTTGCCGGCGCCGTTGGGGCCGACGAGCGCCACGTGTTCGCCGCGGTAGAGCTTGAGGTCGATGTCGCTATAGATGTGCTTCTCGCCGTAGGACTTGGATACGCCCTCCAGGCCCACGACCATGTCGCCGGAGCGCGGCGGGTCGGGGAACTTAAAGTCGATGTGCTTGTGGCCCTCGGGCAGGATGACGAGCTCCTTTTTGATCTGCTCGATTTTGCGGATGCGCTCCTGCGCCTGGGCGGCCTTGGTAGGCTTGTAGCGGAACTTGTCGACGAAGACCTGCATGTGGGCGATATCGCGCTCCTGGGCGGCACGCTTGGCACGCATCTGCTCCAGGTTGTCCTCGCGCTGCTTGAGATAGCTGCTGTAGTTGCCGGTGTAGGTGGTTACGCGGCGGTTCTCGAGCGCGGCGACGTGGTCGACGCAGGCGTCCATGAAAGCGCGGTCGTGACTGACGATGAGGACGGCGCCGTCGTAGTTGGCGATAAAGCCGCGCAGCCACTGGACGCTTTCGAGGTCCAGGTGGTTGGTGGGCTCGTCCAAAAGCAGCAAGTCGGGATGGCGCAGGAAGAGCTTCGCGAGCGCGATGCGCATCTGCCAGCCGCCCGAGAACTCAGAACACGGGCGCTCAAAGTCGGTGACCTTAAAGCCCAGGCCGGACAGGATCTTGCGGGCGTTGCTCTCGAGCTCGTAGCCGCCCAGGTGCTCAAAGCGGTCTTGGACCTGGCCGTACTCGTTAAGGAGCGCGTCGACGTCCTTGCCCTGCTCGGATAGCTCGGTGATCTGGGCCTGCAGCTCGTTGGCGCGCTCACCCATGCGGCGGATTTCCTTGGCGGCGGCCATGACCTCGGCAAGGATGGTGGTGTCCTTTTGCTCAAGGTTGGTTTCCTGCTCGAGGTAGCCCACCTGACAGTCCTTGGCGTACTGGACCTGGCCGGCGTCGGGGCTGTCGATGCCCATGATGATCTTGAGCATGGTGGTTTTGCCGGCGCCGTTGGGTCCCACGAGCGCGAAGCGCTCGCCGGGGTTGATCTGGAAGGACGCGCCGCTACAATGCACGCGCGCGCCGAAGCTT
>CABRWN010000029.1 GCA_902474645.1 uncultured Collinsella sp. | reverse complement strand
TCTCGACTCGACGTTGGCTTCACAGCGCCGCAGCGATTGCTTCAGTCACAAACTTATTGAGCGACTCACCCTTCTTTGCCGCTGCCAGCGCCGCCTGTTTGTGAAGCTCGGAACCCGTTCTTACGTTGAACGAGCCCTTAAAAGCCCGCTCGGGTTCCTTGCCCTTTTCGGCGCAAAATTCAAGGTAATCGTCGACGGCGTCGTGGAAACATTGCTCCACTTCTTTGGCCGTGGAACCTTCAAATACGATTGCGTCCCTAATGCCGGCGACCATACCTGTTAGCACATGCTGTTCGGCATCGAACTCGACCGGGGCGAAATAACCCTTGTATGCCAAAACGTTACTCATGACTACCTCCGACATCTTGCAGAAAGCGAACGATGTTTCGAATGGTTCCCGCTGTCAATTCGTCAGATGGATGAGGTGCGTGCATTACGAACATCCTGCCATCTGATGGCCTGTAGAAGCGAACGCGCGATCCGGATGTCTTGCCTTTGCTGTCCATTTCAAAGCCATACGAAGCCATGACTTTTAAAAAATCCGCATAACGATACGTCGAAGGGCAGCTAAACAGTTGGGCGATGAGTTTATCGGATCGAGTCATCCCGTCTCACATTCTGCAACTATATTCTAGTTGCAATTTCAGTTCGATGCAAGCACTTCTACTATAGAACATGTGCTCGTATAGAACAAGTGTTCGAATCACCACTGAAAAAGGGGACAGGCACCTTTGTGGTGGTCTGTGCTGTGGAGTGGGCGTCTGCGGCAGTTCGTCTCGATCTGTAACAGTAACTCGGCAAAATTGGACCTAGTTGTTACAGATTGAGACGAACCGCCGCGGTGGGCTGCGCCACTCCGCCCAAGCCGCAGAAAAAAGTAGATTTTCGGGCATGTCCCAAAAATCTACCTTGGTGCCTTAGCCCAGCAGGTCGACTACGTTAAAGCCGGCGTTGCTCTTGGCGATGACGTCGCGGCCGCCAAAGACACAGGTGGGCGACTCGGCTGCGATACGCGTCACCTCGGCGCCGAGCGAGCGAAGCTCACCGGGCGTGGCGGCGAGCATCTGGGCGCGGCGCTCCTCGCGTGCGTGCGGATCGAGCCCGGCCAGGTAGGTCGTGTTGCGGCGCTTGGTGAGCGCGTACGGCTTCACCGGCGCGTCCATGCCGCTCACGCAGCTCACGATAAAGCCCTCAAAGGCGGCCTCGTCGGGCTCAAAGCTGCCGAGCCACGCGCCCGCGCGCTCCACGCGCTCAATCGAGGGGTCGATTGCCGGGTCGCGGTAGGTGTAGAACGCCGCCTGACGCTCGCCTGCCGCGCGGAATCCGCAGCCGTACGCACCGCCCTTCACGCGGATCTCGTTCCACAGGTAGTCGTAGGAGAGCGCGTTGGCGGCAACCGCCCAGGCACCCGTCACGTCAATGCCCAGGCGACGCGGGTCGCACGCGCTTGCTGCAAAGCAGATATCGCTGGGGATGACAAAGGCCTCGTGGCGGTCGCACGGCGTCGGCACCACGAGCGCGTCGCGGCCGGCATCGGCGCCGTCGCCAGCGCCCAGCTCCAGGTCGCCCGCGGCGGCCCAGTACGCGTTAAAGTCCTCATCGCTGCCAGTAAAGCTCGCCAGGCAACCGTCGGCCACAAAGATGCGGCCTGCCAGCTCGGCAAACTTGGCGCGCAGGCCGTCCAGGCGCTCGTCAAAGTGCTCGAGCAGATCGCGCAGGAACAGATAGAAATCCACGCCCGAAAGCTGTTCGCGCACCACGGCCGAAGGCGAGCTGTAGCTCATCGCGCGACCAAGCGCCGCCGAGTGACCATTGTTAATAAAGCCCTGCTCAAGCCCAATGCGAATCTGCGTGAGCACGTCACGCACGCGGTCGGCGTCGGCATCCGCCAGCAGCGTGCTCGACCACACCTCGCGCGGCAGGCTCGCCAGCGCATCGATCTTCTCGGACAGGGCTCCGGCGCTCACCAGCAGATAGGGGCGCACGCCGTCCACGTCGGGCTGGGTCATGACCTCGGTCGTAAAGCTCAAAAAGCCCAGCTTGCCGGCGAGCAAGTTATCGAGTTCCTCGGCCGAGTGCTCGCGCGTGGGCAGCTGCTTGAGTAGGCGGCAGAGCAGCGTCACGTAGGGCAGGTCCTCAAATGCGATGCAGCTCAGGTCGAAGTACTGCATGGCGTAGGCCAGGCGGTTGGTGGAGATGCCGTGGCGCAGGCAGGGGATGGGCGCGGTCGTGTCCACAACGAGCGGCGGCTCGGGGCGCGCCTCGTCAATGTCGGATACACGCAGGCGCGGCAGCGTTGCCTTGTCCTCGGGCGTGTCTTCGGCCTCCTGCGCGGAACGCAGCGCGGCCGTGCGCTCGACCACGTCCGCCAGCTCGGCATCGGTCATGGCGTCGCGCTTGGCAGCCAGTTCGGCGGCTTCGGCACCCTCCGAACCCTCGGCGGCGTCAACCGGCGCCAGCTCGACCAGCGCCATGTGGTCGTTCTCCAGTACGAGCTCGCGCAGCAGGTCCTCAAAGTAGCTGCCGTCCAGCTCGCCACGAAGCTCCTCGTACACCGGACCGTACTTGAGCGCCAGCGTCGCGGCGTCGTCATCGTAGAGCCACGTGCTCAGCGCGTCGCACGCAATGGCCACGCCGTCGGCGATACCGTAGTCGCGCTGGCGCAGGTCGTATTCGTTGCTGCTGATGATGGCTTCCAGGCGCTCGCGCGGAACGCCGTGTTCGCACAGGTCGCGGCAGGCGTCCTGGAACACGCGACGCAGCTCGCGCGCCACACCGGGCTGTGCGTTTTGCAGCATGATGAGCTCGTAGGGCTGCAGACTCTCGGCCGCGGTGTAGCTCACCACGTTGCCGCCCAGGCCCGCTGCCAGAATGGCCTTCTTAACCGGCGCTTCGTTGGAGCCCAGCAGCGCTTCGAACAGGATGTCCGCGGCGATCGTGCGCTTGCGGTCGAGCGCGCTGCCCAGCACAAGGCCCAGGCCCACCAGGGCGTTCTCGGGTGTGGTGACCATCTCGATGCGCTTATACTCGCAGGTCACAGGCTCCTGCACGTCCAGGGGATTGGGTGCCAGCGTGGACGGGTCCTCGCCGGCGGCGACGGCGGCGTCCATGCGGCGGCTCGCGGCGCTCGGCTGCGACAGATAGCGCTCGTCCAAAAAGGCCAGTGCGCGGTCCACGTCCAGGTCGCCGTAGAGCGTGATGTAGGAGTTGGAAGGATTGTAGTGGCGTGCATGCGTGTCCAGGAACTGCTCGTAGGTGAGCGCGGGAATCGCGCGCGGGTCGCCGCCGCTCTCGTGCGCATAGGCGGTGTCGGGATAGAGCGCGGCGTTGACGGCGTCGTCCAGCACACTCATGGGGTCGGACAGCGCGCCCTTCATCTCGTTGAATACCACGCCGTTATAGCGCAGCGTGCCCTCGCGCAGGCTGGCGGGGCTGCCGTCGCCCTCGCCCGCGGCGCCCTCCGGCAGGTCCAGCTCGTAATGCCAGCCCTCCTGCTCAAAAATGGTGGGCTTGGTATAGATGGCCGGGTTGAACACCGCGTCCAGGTACACGTCCATCAGGTTGTACAGATCCTGCTCGTTGGTGGTGGCAACGGGGTAGATAGTCTTGTCGGGGTAGGTCATGGCGTTGAGGAACGTCTGCATGGAGCTCTTGATCAGGTCGACAAACGGCTCCTTGACGGGGAATTTGGCCGATCCGCACAGCACCGAGTGCTCAAGAATATGGAACACGCCGGTGGAATCGGCCGGCGGCGTCTTAAAGCCAATGGCAAAGGCCTTGTTTTCGTCGTCGCATGACAGATACAGCAGGCGAGCGCCCGAGGCGGTATGGCGCAGCACGTAGGCGTCTGAGTCGAGCTCGGGCACGGTCTCGCAGCGCTCGACGGCAAAGCCGTGGCAGGTAGTGCCGGGCACCAGCAGCGCGGCAGCAGCGGCGCGCGGGTCGGTTGAAGTGGTGGGCATATGCAGTCTCCTTTGACGCCCCAGTGGGGGCGAATCGAGTCGAATCCTCGAGAGTATACCCATATGGGGCCGCGGCTCTGCGGCGAACTGGAGACGATGCCGGCGGATTGGGCATAGGCCCTGCGTGACCGCCGCGCGAGCGTGGAAACTTGGACGCCTATCGAATGAGAGTGGATTTTCGGACGGAATCAGCCTCAAAACGCCCAAAAACCGTCCAAATATCCACCCTCATTTCCCGACCGTCCAAAATCCACGCTCATCCGACGCCCACACATCTCTCATATCTCATTCGTCTCTAATACGAGAGATAACAGAAAGATGAGAGATAAATATGAGAGATAACTGAGCAGCAAAGAGACAGGCAATCATGGTATTGTCTCAATACCGATTGTTCTACCAGCAAAAATATGTATAAATGAAGCAAATGGTAGACATTCCATCTCTATCTATCTCTTATCTCTAAGCCGAGAGATAGAGAGATAAATGAGAGATAATTACGAGAGATAACTGAGAGACGAGGGAAATCTATCCGCGGCATTCTCCGCAGGACCGAGCGAGCGGAGCTTCAGGGCGTCATCGTTCTCGTCATTACGATTGAGGAGCTCGATCCGTCGAGCAAGCCCTGCTATGTCATAGAGCGGGGCGCCCAGGGCGGCAGCTACAAGCGCATCGATGACAAAGATGTGCCGCTTTCATCGACCGAGGTGCTCGCATTGGCGTCATACGGTCGAGCGACTCCGAGCGATCGCGACGCGGTGGCGGGTGCGGGCGCGGACGATCTCGACGAGACGCTGGTCGACCGTACGATAGATCGGGCTTTCTCGTTGACGCCCCGGGCAATGCGCGGCGCGCCGGACAAACAAACGAAGCTGGAGCGCCTAAATATCCTTGATTCCCAGGGCAATGTCACCAAGGCTGGACTCCTAGTTGTGGGCACCTACCCTCAGCAGTTCTATCCCAAGCTCTTCATTGACGTGGCTGTCCATGCGGGAACTCAGAAGGGCATGGCGGGGTCGCTGAGGTTCATGGACCGCACAATCTGTGAGGGAACGTTGGGCGAGATGATCTCGGATGCCGTCGCAGCCGTCGCCAAGAATTTGCGGCGAACCTCGACCGTCCAAGGCGTCTCGCGTGTCGACTCGCTTGAGATTCCCGAGGAGGTTCTGCGCGAAGCAATCGCCAATGCAGTTATTCATAGGGAATACGGGGATCGGTTCTGCGGACAATCGATCGCTGTCGACGTTTTTGACGACCGTATCGAGGTGGTGAATCCCGGTGGCCTTTGTGGCGGAAAAACGCGTGAGAACTTGTTTGACGGCAGCTCCCGATGCCGTAACGCGACGCTTGTGAAGCTCATGTCGATTGTCCCGCTGCCGGATGGCGCAGGTTCACCGGCTGAGGGCAATGGCTCGGGCATCCCGATGATGATCGATGCCATGCGCGCGCATGGTCTGGCCGAGCCCCTGTTCTGCCCGGGATTCGATCGGTTCAAGGTCGTACTTTACCGTTCAAAGATCGAGCCGGTCGATCATGGCGGGGGCTTAATTGTGACGGCACTCAAACACTACGGCGAGCTGGGGACGCGCGAGCTGGCAGAGCGCACAGGGCTCACAATTTCCCAGGTTAGGTCGCGCGTCAACGCGCTCATTGCTCAAAGCGAGCTTGAGCCCACGGCGCCGGCGACGAGCCGCAACCGCAAGTATCGACTGTCGGAGCGCGTGGGATAGATGCGTTAGTGGACGAGGCGACCCAATAATCGACCCTCGATTGGCGTCCATTAAGGTAAAGCGGTTGTTGCCCAGTCGACGGTGATGCTAAAGACTCGGCTTACGCCGGCATGGCCCCGAACCCGTCCATCAAGAACAGCCTAAGAACCAGCTTGATGACATATCCCGGTTTGACTTCTGCCGCGTCAAAGACGTGGTGCTCGGCGAGCTCGCCGCAGTATGCATAGATGTCGCGGATAAGGTCCGCGCCCGAGAGCGTAAACATGTAGCCTGCGTCCGAAAGCGCATTGGGCGCGGCGGGCAACTTGGCCATGTGGCAGAACGTTTGCAGGTCGGGCGCCATAACATTCTGGTAGTCGAGGTGGCCGCTGGCATCCTGTGCGGCAAGCTCCAATTGGCGCACAAAATCTAGCGCCGCCGCTAACACAAAGCTCGGCGTAGGCGCATTGACGTCCTCCGTGCTCGCCACGAGCCTGCTCGCCGCCTGCGTGACAAGCCAAGCGACCTCGCGCTGGCAACGCGCGGCCTTGCGCGTAACTGGCTTGATGGACGAAGAGGAAACGCTCCCCTTAGGCGGATTTGAAGCAGCCATAAGACCCTCCCATGAACAATCCGGTCCAACAAGCCCGGATGAAACACGTGCTACATCAGTATACAGGGGAGTGGGGCAGCGGGGTACAAGCGCGCCAGCGGCAAACCGAGAGCATCAACGATGTGCCGATCGCGGAATGAGATCTCGTAATAATTGACTCTCGGCCATATTATTGAGGGGCATGACTCGCGTTCGTATGGTTGTAGGTGCTGGCGATGAACGACATTGACCTTGCTGTTCCGTTGATGGATGGACCAAGCTATGACCGCGCCTGCAGTCTCGTGCCTTCCGAATACGTTGAGGCATGGGAGTGGTTTCTGGGTGAGGAACAGCGCGGCGGCGTTTGGACCAGCCTTCCGCACCACACCAAGGAAGATAGCCCTCAGTATCAGTATCGTTTGAGAATTGGCTCGGACTTCTTTCCCGTAACGCGGGATTCAGGGATCTTCTGGCCGGGCCAGGACCGGGTGAAGCAAGATCCAAATAAGATCTTTGCGCTTTCGGTCCATAACTCTAAAAAGAGCTTCTACACCGATGTGCCTCCGCTCTATTTGGACGATGGTACGTGGGTCATTAAGTACTCGGTTCAAGCGCCGGGTACCGTTGGTTTTCGAGACCAGAATTACAACCGTAAAATGCTCAACTGCATGGAATGTGGCGTTCCAGTCGGAGTCATATTTGCAACCGAGGTGGGCTACAAGGTGCTCGGCCTTGCATTTGTTGAACGGTTCGAGCCCGAAAACGGATGGTTTGTTCTGCACGGTCCTGTTCATAAAGGCGGACCGGACCCTCGTTTTGCGCCCGACATGAGTTATCTGAAGCACATGCCCGTCGATATTGAGTTTGCCGGACAGGGTACGACCGACGACGAAAAGGTCCGCTATGCGTTAAGGCACGAGCGATTGGGGCAGCAATGGTTCCGCAAGCAGCTCGTTGCCGCCTATGATGGCCGTTGCGCGGTGTCGGACTGCGGCGTCAGCGAAGCTCTGGAGGCTGCACATATCGAGAATTACTCGGGACCCAAATCGCAGGTTGCCAGCAACGGCATTCAGCTTCGGCGCGATCTTCATTCCCTATTTGATGCTCACCTGATTTCGTTTGAGCCTGTTTGCGGCGAATATCGGCTGTGCGGATCGTACCTGCTGGATAAGACCGACTACGTTTCCTTTGCGGGTGCGACGCTAAGGCAGCCGAATGAGCGTCAGTGGCGACCCAATACGGTGTTTCTTGAGGCCCATCGCATTGAGTTCGATCGCTCGGAAAAGAAGCGTGAAAAGGCGGGGCTTCTGCCGTATTAGCGTATTTGGCTTTGGCATTCTTTGACGATCGTGTTGTTTGATCGGATCGCGTGGCGATGCAATCTCGCGCACGCCTGCCGGTGCATGCTCTTCCTGTTTTGTATAGCGAGAGGGGAGCGTGTATGAGCTGGCGAGGCGATATTGCGATGGGGAAGTACGGAAAACTGCCGTGTGCCCTTATAGACAACAATATGTTTCCGAGCGTAGAGGTTGATTGCGGGTCGTTTGTCGTCACCTGCCCTTGCTGCGGCTCGCAAATACCGTGTCTCGACATTCGGTTCATCGATGCGCGCGACAGACTCAGCGACGAAGTGAGGAAACGTACGGGCGTTCATATGCCGGTGTATCCGGAGAAATGCCCTGTTTGTGGCCTCGATATCGTGTACGACGCCGGCGACGAGGGATAGGTGATGCAGAGGAGTTGGCTGTGAGTGTCTTTTGCCTCTACAAATAAATCCCCTCACCGAGTTGCCTGTGGAACTCGGCGTGATGGTCGCGTGCCCAGGTAAAGAGCGCCTGGTCAAAGTCGGTACGCGTGGTCGGGACGCCAAAGACGCCGGCAACTTTGACGCGCACAAACTCCAGTGCCGGCAGCTTGTTGATGGCAGTGAGGGCAAACGGGGACGAGGGCTCCTCGAACAGATAGCTGCTGCCTTGCAGCGCGTCGCAACTGGTGCACGTGTTGCCGAGCGACGGGGCTTTGGAGGCTCGCGCGCCTACGGCCTTGTAGCCGCAGCGCTTATGAAGGTAGTCGCGGATCTCGCCCGGCACGCAGCCAAGAGCGGGCACGATGGCGAGTGCGTTGGCTCTGGCCGTGTCGATGACAATGTGCCCGGCTTCGTTGGGCGCGTGCGCGATGGCGATGCTCTCGTCGCTATCGGTTCGATAGGGAATGCCGAAGGCCGCGACCGAGGTCTCTTTGTGACACTTCCAGCATTCGCGCTTGCCCAGTACTAGATATATATACGGCGCCGAGGGGTCGGATCGGTCAACACCGGGCAGCCACTCGGCAAAGGGCTCGGGGTTGACGCCGCTGGGTACATACCAGACCTTCTTGGTCCGGTCCCATTTGGCACCCAGTGCCTTGGCTTCTTCTTTGTGCGAAAAGGGGACATCGAGCTCGGTGCGCATGGCGGCTCCTTGGTGCTGCAGGTGCAAGTGGCTCAAGGATACCGCAGGGCGCAGACATCGCGGCGTTTTGCTGAGAAGTTGCGGCTCGGATGGGTTCGAGACGTGTTGGTCTCGGCCTCGGTGACTATTGGGGCGGTTTTGTGCATGGGCAGGGTGGTTGCTTGGACGGTTGGAGCTGCCAGCTGATTTGGCGACATAAAACAAAACAGCCCAGAGGGCATAGCCTCTGAGCTGCGAACATTTGGTGGGCGTTAGAAGATTTGAACTTCTGACCTCTTCCGTGTCAGGGAAGCGCTCTCCCCCTGAGCTAAACGCCCGATCAAGGGTGCGCAAGCGCGCAAGGGATAATATAACGGAGCCTGAACTCGGTGGCAAGAACATTTTTAAAAATCGCTTACATTGTGGAATTCGGGGGCTTTGTCGTATCCATTTCAAAAGAGCCTGCTGCCGCGATTTGGCTGTCGCATAATGCAAGGCCATTGCGGTATCGAGCTATGGAAAGACGCCTGCGGAATTGTCCTACCGATAAGCGGACAAGCCTCCAGCTGGTGACTTCGCCGTGGTAAGGTAAGCCGAATTGTTTCCAGGCTGTTTCGGGGGAGTGGAATGAGCAAAGAGCGTGTCGAGCAGGTCGAAGGCGCAGGGGCTTCGGTGCCGATGACCGATATATCGAACATTGATGTGCCCGAGGGCACCGACGAGCTCAGCCGTAGCACCCGCCGCGCCTGGCGCGAGCGCCTGAACAGCGCTTCGACGCGCAAGATGATCACGGGCGTCTTGGCCACGCTGGTGGGCGGTTCGTTTTGGGGCTTCTCGGGCACCAGCGCGAGCTTTCTGTTCGATACCTACCACGTCGACACCTTGTGGCTTATGAGCGTGCGTCAGATTCTCGCCGGTCTACTCTTTATGGCCGTGGTTGTTACGCGCGACCGCGAGCGCCTGATTAAGCTCTGGACCACGCCCGCCGATCGCAAGCAGCTGCTGCTCTTTACCGCCTTTGGCCTGCTGTTCAACCAGTTTTGCTATCTTTCGGCCGTGCGCCTGACGAACGCCGGAACCGCGACGGTGCTCCAGTGCCTGCAGCTCGTTATCATCATGGGCTACACCTGCGCGATCGATCGCCGCATGCCGCGTACTCGCGAAGTCATCGGCATTGGCCTGGCTCTGGGTGGAACCTTTTTAATCGCCACCGGCGGCGACCCCACCAGCCTGAATATCTCGCCGCTTGGCCTGGCAGCAGGTCTTATGTGTGCGGTCAGCGCCGCGTGTATGGCGGTGATTCCCGCCAAGATCCTGCCCGAATACGGCAGCCCCATCGTCACGGGCTCGGCAATGCTCACGGCGGGCGTGGTCTCGTGCGTCTTCGTGCAGCCCTGGGCGCATATGCCGGCACTCGACGCTGCCGGCGTCGAGGCGCTCGCGGTGTTCGTGGTTATCGGCTCGTTTTTTGCTTACATGCTCTATATGCAGGGCGTTAAGGACATCGGCTCGGTGCGTGCGAGCCTCATCGGAACTGTGGAGCCGGTTTCGGCGACCATCACCAGCGCCGTTATGCTGGGCACGGTGTTTTTGCCGACCGACCTTATCGGCTTTGCCATGATCATCGTGATGATGTTCCTCACGGTGTAGCTGGCGCCGCTGCCAAGACGGAAAAGGTGCTGTGCCGCATTTTCGCCAATTGATGTCCGTGTCTGGAGTTTAGCTGTCGATGCTCAAAATGCCATAAACTAGTAACGTTATGGACTTTTTCATTGCGACTCAATTGCGAGGATTTCTTTATGGCTGGTAATCACTTTAAGGGCAGCGATAGCGGCCGTCCTGCAGTTCCGCCGCGTCCGAACGGGGCTGGTAAGGCCGGCACGCCGGGCGGCGCTGGACAGGGCAGCTCCGGTAAGCGCGTGTCCCCGGGCGAGACGGCGATGTTTACCGCTCTGTACGAGCAGTCTCAAAAGGCAAAAAAGACCGGCCGTGCAAGAGGGAATGTCTTTGCGGGCGGTGCAACCTCCGCGTCGCAGCCGAGCGGGGCTCCTTCGGTACCTGCGAACAACGCAGGTGCTGCCAACGCCGCGAATGCCGCCGGCAACGTTAATGCCGGCAAGGCCGACAACAATACTCCCTCTGCCGGTGGCGCGGGGCTTACGGGTAACCTTGGCACGATTTACACCGGCGCCTCCGAGACTGGCACGTTCGCCCGCCTGGATGATAGCGGTACCGAGTTTGCGGGCTCGGGTTCCAAGGAAGATTATTACGATTTTGGCTTGAACTACGGTAGCGACGCTTCGTCGAGTTCGACCTCTGACGGTCTGGTCCGTCATCGCCATCGCAAGGGCGAGGGCAAGAAGCGTCACACTGGCGCCATTATTGCCGCTGTAGTCGCGGTGCTTCTCGTTGCGCTTGGCGCAAGCGGCTTTATGCTGCTTAACTCGGCAAAGACCGTAAAGAGCGAAGCGAAGGAGGCTGTCGAGATCGTCGGTGGCCTTAAGGACAAGGTCACGTCGGGCGATTTTTCGACGCTGCCTGACGACGCGAAGAAGATCGATGAGCTCTGCAACAGCATGAAGGCGGAGACCTCGAGCCCGCTGTGGGCGGCGGCTTCGTTTATCCCGGTGTATGGCAGCGATATCAATGCGGCCCGCACCATGATCGACGCCCTGTCCGATGTCTCGAGCAATGCGCTGGTTCCCATGGCCGATAACCTTTCGCAGGCTACGCCCGGCAAGCTGTTCCAGGACGGCATGATTAACGTGTCCGCGCTGCAGGCGGTCGCCGATTCGCTTTCCAGCAGCTCGAAGGTGTTCAAGAGCGCCAACGAGAAGGTCCAGGGCATTGGCGATACTCATATTTCCCAGGTGACCGAGCTGGTCGATAAGGCCAAGGACGGCTTTGCCACCCTCAACGGTGCGGTTGACGCGGCGGAGAAGGTCGCCCCCGTCCTTCCCCAGATGCTCGGCGCCAACGGCCAGACGCGCAACTACCTTATGTACGCCATGAACAACGTCGAGATTCGTGCCTGCGGCGGCTTTGGCGGTTCGCAGGGCCTGATTTCGGTCACTGACGGCCAGATGTCGATTGGCGAGTTTGTTCCCCGCATTGGACTCAGCGAGGATGAGGCAGTCGAGAGCGTCGACGAAGAGGATGAGGCGCTATTCGGCAACCACAGTAACCTGTACAACTCGGGCAACACCTATTCGCCTGATTGGCCCCGCAACTCGCAGCGTGTCGCAGCCCTGTGGAAATCTCAATATGGTCAGGACGTTGATGGCGTCATCGGTATCGACCCGGTGTTCCTGCAGTACCTGCTGGGCCTGGTCGGTAACGTGTCGCTGCCCGACGGAACGGTTGTCGACGGCACCAACGCCGCAAAGGTCCTCATGCACGATGTGTACTGGAACTATCCGGTCGAGGAGTCTGACGGCATCTTTGCATCCGTCGCCAGCGCTGCCTTCGACAAGATCCTTGGCGGTATCGGCGATGTCGATGTTACGAAGCTTGTCAGCGCCGTTGAGCGCGGTGCCGAAGAGGGCCGCCTGATCGCTTGGATGAGAAACGATGATGAGCAGAATGCCATCAAAGAGACGGGCATTGACGCTTCGCTGCCCGATCCGGATGATCCGAGTGCCGATCCCGTTGCCGGCGTTTACTTTAACAACCTGAGTTTCTCCAAGCTCGACTGGTACCTGAACGCCGACACACAGATTGGCCAGGGCATCAAGAACGGTGACGGCACGTGCTCGTATCGCATCACCGTTACCCTGACGAACATCATGACGCAGGAGGAGGCCGGCAAGCTGCCCGACTACGTCGCGGCGAGCGCGCCCGATGCCGCGCGCGACGACGAGCGTCTGAATGTCTCACTGTTTGCCCCGACGGGCGGCAACATCAGTGACCTTACGGTTGAGGGCACCCAGTTTGGTCTTGGCGCCGCTACGTGGCATGGAATCCCCTTCTATTCGGGTACCGTTGACCTGCATGCTGGCGAGACGACGACGATCACGTATACGCTGACCACGTCGGCCGAGGCGGGGGACAAGCCGCTTACGCTGCGTCAGACTCCTACATGCCAGGCGGCTCGCGACAGCGCGTCGGCGTAGGGTTTTTCTGGTAGCGCAGATAATCGAGTACCATTTTGGGGCGGACAGGCAATCTGTCCGCCCCTATTTTGTAAGGAGAGCGCATGAAGTACTTTGGCACCGACGGCTTTCGCGGCGAGGCCAACGTTGGACTGACCGTAGAGCATGCGTACAAGATCGGCCGTTTTGTGGGTTGGTATTACGGTGCCAACCGCGAGCGCAAGGCACGCGTGATCGTGGGCAAGGACACGCGTCGCTCGAGCTACATGTTCGAGGCGGCGCTGGTGAGTGGCCTGGTCGCGAGCGGTGCGGACGCATATATGCTGCACGTGATCCCCACGCCGGGCGTGGCGCATCAGACCGTGGAGGGCTGCTTCGATTGCGGCATCATGATCAGCGCGAGCCACAACCCGTTTTGCGATAACGGCATCAAGCTCGTTAACAGCGACGGCTTCAAGATGGACGAGGACGTGCTGGCGCTCATCGAGGATTATATCGATGGCAAGGGCGAGGTGCCGCTGGCCACGGGCAACCAGATCGGTGCCACGGTGGACTATATGCAGGGCCGCAACCGCTATATTGCCTCGCTCATCGCAAGTGCGAACTTTTCGTTGCAGGGTGTCAAGATCGGTCTCGACTGCGCCAACGGCTCGGCGGTGGCCAAGCCGGTGTTCGACGCGCTGGGCGCCGACGTGCGCGTGATCAACGCCGCGCCCGACGGATTTAACATCAATGTGGACTGTGGCTCCACGCATATGGAGCGCCTGCAGCGCCACGTGGTGGAGCAGGGCCTGGACGTGGGTTTTGCCTATGACGGCGATGCCGATCGCTGCTTGGCCGTGGACGAGCGCGGTCGCGTGGTCGACGGCGACCAGATCCTGTACGTGTGCGGTGTGTACCTGAACAAGCACGGGCGACTCTCGGGCGGTACCGTGGTTCCGACGATTGCCAGCAACTTTGGCCTGGTCAAGTCGCTGGAGCTTGCCGGTCTGAGTGCCGTGACCAGCGGCGTGGGCGACCGTCACGTGTATGCCAAGATGCGCGAGGGCGGCTTCAGCCTGGGCGGCGAGCAGACGGGCCATACGATCTTTGGCGATATCGAGCGCACGGGCGACGGCATCATGACCTCGCTGCGCGTAATGGAAGTGATTCGCGCCGAGCGCGAGACACTCTCGCAGCTCACGGCTCCGTGCAAGCTGCTGCCGCAAGCGCAGGTTGCCGTGCGCGTGGCCGACAAGGATGCCGCGCTCGAGAACATGGGCGTGCAGAATGCAATCGCCGAGGCCGAGGCCGCGCTGGCGGGCGAGGGCCGCGTGCTCGTGCGCAAGAGCGGAACCGAGTCGGTGATTCGCGTTTTGGCCGAAGCTCCCGACCAAGCATCCGCCGATGCCGCCATGAAGCGCATCGCCGCCGCGCTGGAAGCTCTGTAAGGTAGTCATTGGGGACGTTCTTAAACGACTAGGTGGAAAGGGGACGCTGCGGATTGGTTCCGCGGCGTCCCCTTTGCGTTGGCGTGTCGGTTATACCTTACAGCTCGTAGAGCGTGGTGAACTTGTCCTGCAGGTAGCTGCAGTAGTAACGGGCGTCAAAGTCCATGCCGCACGCGCCCTTGATGAGCTCCGGCGCGTCCTTGGCGCGACCCCACTGCCAAATGTGCTCGCCCAGCCAGGCGCGGACGGGCGCCAGGTCGCCGCTCGCGCAGGCGCCGTTGAGGTCGACACCGTCGCGGCACATGGCCGGCACAAACATGGCGTCGTAGGCGCTACCCAGCGCATACGTGGGGAAGTAGCCAAACGAGCCGCCGCTCCAGTGCGTATCCTGCAGGCAGCCGCGCGTGTCGTCGGGAACCGGAATGCCCAGGTACTCATCCATGAAGCGGTTCCAAAGCGCGGGGATATCCTTGGCCGTGGCCTCGCCGGCAAACAGCATGCGCTCGATCTGGTAGCGCACCATAACGTGCAGCGGATAGGTGAGCTCGTCGGCCTCGGTGCGGATCAGCGAAGGCCGCGCGATGTTCACGGCGTGGTAGAGCGTGTCCTCGTCGACGTCGCCGTAGACCTGGGGTGCGTGGCGGCGCAGCACCTCGAGCAGCGGTCCCATAAAGGCGCGGCTGCGACCCACGGTGTTTTCGAAAAAGCGGCTCTGGCTCTCGTGGATGCCCATGGAGGTGCCACCCTCCAGGCACGTGCGCGCATAGGCGGGGTTCACGCCCAGCTCGTACATGGCGTGACCTGCCTCGTGGATGATGCTGAAGACGTTGGAGATACAGTCGTTCTCGTAGATGTGCGTCGCGATGCGCGCATCGCCCACGGCAAAGCCCTCGCTAAACGGATGCTCGGTAAAGGCAAGCGTGGTGTCGTCCAGGCAAAGACCGACGAGCTTCATCAGGTCGAAGCTCATGGCTCGCTGGGCGGCCTCGGGCACATGCGCGTGCAAAAAGTCGGCAGCGGGCTGCTGGCCGCGCTCGCCGATGGCGTGCACGAGTGGCACGACCGTGGCCTTGACCTCGTCGCAAAACGCGTCGAAGCTCTTGGTGGAAAGGCCGCGCTCGTACTGGTCGAGCCAAACATCGTATGGGTCGCGCTTGGGGTCCATGAGCTCGGCCTGATGCTTGAGCTGGTAGACGATCTTGTCCACATAGGGCTCAAAGCTCGCCCAGTCATTGGTGGTTTTAGCCTTGTGCCACACGGCATCGGCCTCGCAGGTGAGTCTGGTCCAGGCCTCGGCCTCCTCGGTAGGGATAACGCTTGCCTCGCGCTGGTCGCGGCCGAGCACGCGAATCTCGTCGAGCAGCTGCGGGTCGTCGATCTTTTCGCCCGCGACCGTCTCACGCGCGAGAGAGTGCACGAGCTCAACGGACTTTTTGCTGGTCAGGAGCTTGTGATGTTCGCCGGCAAGGGTCCCCATAGCATCGGCGCGGGCCGCGGCGCCGTTGGCGGGGGCAATCGTCGCGCCATCGAACTCGGCAATCTTGAGCAGGTATTCACGAGTCCACAGCTTGCCCTCGAGCTTGCGGAATTTTTTAACGGCCTTATCGACCTTCATGCCTTTGGGCGTCTTGCCCGCTGCGGGCTTGGTCTTCTTATCGTGCTTCTTACCCATACCATATCCTTGATCTCGCGAGCCGAGCGCCATGGATGGGCGCACGGCCAGTTTGCACAGCTAACTGCCTTGTACCCAGCACGAACAAAACGGAACGCGGCGATATGCTCGCAGAATGTGTTATCCTATAGCCCAATGCGTTGACGGAGAGGGTTTTGCCCGCCGCGTCGCCGGCAAGAGAGGGAAGGTCATGGGCTGCAAGCCTTCCTGCGGTGGCAAGGGCCAAGCGTTCACTCCCGAGCAGCAACCTCAACGGGCCCGCGGCCAGCGGCGGCGAAGCCCC
>CABRWN010000028.1 GCA_902474645.1 uncultured Collinsella sp. | reverse complement strand
TGTTTGGGGCAGCACGTTTTTGTTTGGGCGGGCGTCTGCCGCGTGCGTTACTCGAAGTATTGGAACTTGTTGGTTGAGAAGACAAACGTTACGACGAAGCCTTTGCCGGAGTCGGATACCGCGGTAACTTCGATGCCCATCTTGGAGCACAGGCGCGCCACCAGGTAGAGGCCGATGCCCGTTGCGCGCTTGGTGGTGCGGCCGTTGTCGCCGGTAAAGCCCTTCTCGAACACGCGCGGCAGGTCGGCCGCGCTCACGCCGCAGCCGTTGTCCGCAACGGCGAGCTCGATGCGCTCGCTTGCCAGACCTTCGTCCAACAACGCGCCCGAAAACACGATCTTCGCACCGTCCTCACGCGCATATTTAATGCTGTTCTGAATGAGCTGGCCCAGAATAAACTCGAGCCACTTCTCGTCGGTAAAGACCTCAAAGTCGAGGTTCTCGCACACCGGGGCCACATGCGCCGCAATGAGCTCGCGCGCGTTGGCTTTAATCGCGCCCGTCACCAAGGTTTTGAGATCCCAGCGGCGAATCAGGTAGTCGCGCTCCACGACTTCCGAGCGCGCGTAGTACAGCGCCTGGTCGATATAGCGCTCCACGCGGGCAAGTTCGCGTGCCAGGTCGTCCACGCGCGACAGGTCGTCTTCGCTGCTGTCCAGGTTTTCCAAAATCAGGTGAGCCGCCGCCAGGGGCAGCTTGGCCTCGTGAACCCAACTCTCGATATAGTCGCGATAGTCATCGGTCTGACGCCGGCCTTCGGCAACCTCGTCACAAGCGGCTTTGCCCACCCGGCGCAAGACCTCGTACTCGAGCTCGCCCTCGGCATAGGTCGGGCATTGCACCATCTCCTGCACCCATGCGGGACTCTCGAGCTCCTCTGCCGCGCGCTCCAGCTGACGCAGAAAACGGCGACGGCGAGCGTACTCGATCACGATGCCAAGCATACCGAAGATAAAGGACACGCCAACCGCCACGACCACGATAGAAATGGGTGCGCCAGCGACCGTCAGCACAAAGCAGCTCAGCAGCACGCCGCACGTCCACACGGCGACGGGAAGCAGCGCATCTTTAAAGAACTTGCCAAACGACATAGCCGGCCCCTAGACCGAATAGCCCTGGCCGCGGTGCGTTGTCAAATACCCCTTGATGCCGATTTTTTCGAGCGTGGTGCGCAGGCGGTTGATGTTGACGGTAAGCGTGTTGTCGTCCACGAAGGCATCGGAGTCCCAGAGGTCCTGCATGATGGCCGAGCGCGAAACGATCTTGCCCGCGCGGCTTAGAAGCAGCGAGAGGATACGCAGCTCGTTTTTGGTGAGCTCGGTGCTAGTGCCGGTTTGCGTGTTAGTGACCATGGAGCGGGCGAGGTCGAGCTCCAGCCCCTTGTGGACAAGTGTGCTGCGCTCGCCCGCCGCCGCGGTGCGGCGCAGCAAGGCATTGATGCGCGCCACGAGCACGCGCGCGCTATAGGGTTTGGGAACAAAGTCGTCCGCGCCGAGCGTCATGGCCATGACCTCGTCAATCTCGGTCGCGAGCGAAGTGAGGACGATGATGGGAACCTCGGATTCGCGGCGAACCTCATGGCAGATATGCTGACCGTCCTTGACGGGAAGTGTGAGGTCGAGCAGCACCAGGTCGGGCGCGGCGGCGAGAATATCACGCGAAACATGCTCGAACGATTCGCAGGACTCGACCTCAAAACCGGCACGGGCAAGGATGTCGGCAAGCTCGCGACGAATGGGCTCGTCGTCCTCAACGATATAGATTAGCGCCATGGATTCCGCTCCCCTCTTGGTTGTCTTACCCCATTATGACCGCGGAGCCGCAGGTACGCGCCTCGCGTGGCACCAAGGTGACAGAACTGTTCGCAAGCGGGGGCGTTTTGTCCGCCTCACGCTCGCGACGGGAACGGAGACCAAAATGAGTTTTTAATCCCCGTCCCAGAAACATCATTTAGCGACGGGCGCGGAGCTTTTCGTAGCCTTCGGCGAAGAAGGCGACCGTCGCGGCGTCCGCCTCGGCGGCATCGGTATCGTCGGCAGGGACCACGCCGTGCTCGTCGCTCACCAGGAACAGCGCACCCTTAAGCTGCGCGGGAATGTCTACGCGCGTGACCGGGATGCCCTTGGTCTGGGCCAGCTGCTCAATGAGCGTCGCCGTGCCACACAGGCACTCGTCCGCCGGCGCCACAAAGGCAAGCTCGCCGTTGTTGACGGCGGCGAGCAGCTCGGGCGCCACGCCGGTCTCGTCGGCTTCGGAGCGAGCCTCGGCAGAACGGGCACGCAGCGCCTTGGCCGACGTGTCGGCCAGCGGCTCGTACTCCCCCACCGTCATGGCGGCGTTGCCGTTAACGTCGATCACCAGCATGAGCACGCCGTCGCGTGCGGTGTAATCGCCCTCGGCAAGCGACCACTCAACGTGCTGTTTGGCCCAGCTGAGCATGTTATGGGTAAGCGGCTCGCCCTGCACCAGGCGCTCGGACAGCGCACGAATGTGGCGGTTGAGCATGGGCACCTTTTTGTTGGACATGCGCCAGCGGCAGATAAGCGCGGGCTTGTCTAGCGTGAACTTCTCGACCGCCTCCTGATTGGCGCAAAATTCCTCGTACGCACGCTGATCCTCGGCATTGCCAAACAGCTCGGCTTCATCAATCTGGGGCATGATTGTACCTTTCGTGTTAGTCATTCCGTCCTCTTATACCAAAAAGACGACCCTCCAAACGGAGCAGCCGTCTTTTGCGGAGATTATTTTGTCCCGGGGCGAAACTTAGTGCCTAAAGTGGCGGGCACCCGTAAAGACCATCGCGATGCCATGCTCATTGCAGGCCTGGATGCTCTCGTCATCGCGCTTGGAGCCGCCGGGCTGGATGATGCAGGTCACACCATGCTCGGCAAGCACGTCGACGTTGTCGCGGAACGGGAAGAACGCGTCGCTTGCACAGGCAAAGCCGCCCTTCTCCACGCCCTCGCGCTCGCAGAAGTCCTCGGCGCGCTCGCAGGCAAGCAGCGCAGAGTCAACGCGGTTAGGCTGACCCGGGCCCATGCCAATGCCGGCCTTGCCCTTGGAAACCAGGATGGCGTTGGACTTAACGCCCTTGCAGACCTTCCAGGCAAACTCGAGCTCGGCCATCTCGGCGTCGGTGGGCTTGCGGTCGGTGGGGAACGTAAAGGTCGCGGGATCCTCGGTCACATGGTCGACTTCCTGCACCAGCATGCCGCCGTCGATGGAGCGCAGCTCCACCTGGGCGCCGTGGTCCACGCCGCCGGTGGCCAGCACGCGCAGGTTGGGGCGCTTGGCCATGCGCTCGAGCGCCTCGGCAGTGTAGCTCGGGGCGATGATGACCTCGACGAACTGCTTGTTCTGATCGGCAAAGTGCTCGACCAGCTCATAGGGAACCTCGCGGTTGCAGGCGATGATGCCGCCAAAGGCACTCTTGGGATCGCAGGCGAAGGCGCGGTCGTAGGCAGCCGTGATGTCCTCGGCAACGGCAGAACCGCAGGGGTTCTGGTGCTTGAGGATCACGCAGGCCGGCTCGTCGAACTCGCGGACCAGGTTCCAAGCGGCATCGGCATCCAGATAGTTGTTGTAGCTGAGCGGCTTGCCCTGGATCTGCTCGGAGCCCACGAGCGGGAACTGCGAGCTCGCGGTGTTCTCGCAGCCCTCGGCAAAGCGGTAGACCGTAGCCTTCTGCTGAGGATTCTCGCCATAGCGCAGGTCGTCGACCTTCTCCAGCGAGATCTCGAGCTTGGCAGAGGTATCCGCCACGTCGCTTGCCTGGGCGGCAAGCCAACGGGAGATAGCCGTGTCGTAGGCGGCGGTGGTCTGGTAGACCTTCACCTGCAGGCGACGACGGGTGGAAAGCGTGGTGCAGCCACCGGTCTCGTGCATCTCGGCCAGGACGGCATCATAGTCGGCCGGGTCGGAAATGACGGTAACGCTCGCGGCGTTCTTGGCGGCAGAGCGCAGCATGGAGGGGCCACCGATGTCGATGTGCTCGATGGCGTCCGCGAAGGTGACCTCGGGGTTGGCGACGGTCTTCTCGAACTCGTACAGGTTGACGACGACCAGGTCGATCAGCTTAATGCCGTGCTGAGCGGCCTCCTGCATGTGCTGCTCGGAATCGCGGCGGGCCAGCAGCGCGCCGTGGACCTTGGGGTGCAGGGTCTTAACGCGGCCGTCCATCATCTCGGGATAGCCCGTGAACTCCTCGATGGGGGTTACGGGAACGCCCGCGTCCTCGATGGCACGAGCCGTGCCGCCCGTAGAGATGATCTCGACGCCAAAGTCATCGACCAGCGTCCGTGCGAAATCGACGACGCCCGTCTTATCGGTAACCGAGATCAACGCGCGTGCGATCTTCACATCAGATCCCATGCAGTCCTCCTGTCTGGTACGCCGCCGTGCTCTGTGAGTCGGTGATACGTCGATCTGCAGCGCTCGCGCAGCGGCATTGAAAATACTGATTTAATGTAGCGCATCGAGCGCATCGATGCACCCCGCAACGGGCGCATGTGCAGAAAAAGTTTGCGAGCGGAGGGGATGGGCACAGCACCGGGCACGGTGAGTTCATGGAACACAGGGGCACCATAATTTGATGCCAATGGCGTGGTAGAACTGTGCTCGATATGCATCCGCGAAAGAAAGAGGCACCATGGTCTCGCGGGTTCTCTACCGACCGTTTGATACCGAAGACTTCGACGCCATCGCGCTGATTCTGCAGCAGCTTTGGCATAATAATTCGGATAACGATGAGTACAACCGCCTTGAAGCCGCGTGCGACCTCGCCTATTGCCTTTCGTCATCGACGTTTTCGCAGGTTGCGGTGATTGACGGCGAGGCGCGCGGCATTGCACTTGCACGCGCAGGACAGAACTCCGGCGTCACTATCAACGAGCATTGGATGGATACCGAACGCGCGCTGCTATCGCAGATGCGTGAGCTAGAGCCCGATGCCTGCGCCGAGTATCTCTCGTTTGTGCGCGCAACCATCCGAACCAACAACCGCCTGCTCGAGAGCAGCCCGTTGCCGCACGACAACGAGGTCACGCTGCTTGCCGTGGATCGCGATGTCCATGGCCTGGGCGTTGGCACGGTTCTGCTCGATGCCGCGGTCTCGCACCTATCCTCGCTTGGAGCGACGAGGGCGCACCTGTACACCGACTCCAACTGCTCGTGGAAGTTCTACGAGCTGCACGGCTTTAAGCGCACGGCCACGCACCGCGCCAACCGCGAAGAGCGCCGCCACGACATGCCGCGCGAAAGCTTCCTCTACGAACTCGACCTAACAGCCTAGCCTCGACAGCCACACCTGGTCATTTAAGTCTGTCCCCAATGAGTGGCCTAGGGGGTTTGTAGATAGCCGTGGTCAAAAAACATCAAATATGAGTACTGTTACCTTTTTAGTAGCAGCGATTTGGGGCATTTTTGATGCTTGCAGGCATGACGACCAGCTGCGCGAGCTGACGTAGCTCCCCAAATGTTCAATAAAATGGGCTCCTAACGAGAAGTACTCTCATTAGGAGCCCGTTATTATGTGCAAACATATGTGACCAACGCAGCAACAGTACTCATATTTGGCATTTTTTGTCCACTGCCCCTTGCGCGAAAGTCCTCAACGGAAAGTTTAGCCCGTTTCGATGCACAAAAATGGGGTGGATCTTCCCTGGCAACCGCCCAGAAAGATCCACCCCAAAGCAAGCGCTCGCTAGAACGTTCCGCCGCCGCCTCCGCCGACGCCGCCACCGCCGCCACCGGAAAAGCCGCCGCCGCTACCGCCGCTCGAGCTATCGGAACTCGAAGCCAGCTCGCGGATGGTCTCGTGATACACATCGTTAAACGAATCGAGCGGAGACTCGTTGCCGTAGTGATGGTAATACCACCAGTAGCAGGGGTAGTTGTCGTAGAAATCGTCGCTGTTGCGCAGGTCCGCAGGCACGGCCTCGGCCAGCTGTCGCAGCACTTCTTTCGAAACGCCCAGGGCAACGCCCATCACCAGCAGTTTGTTCCACAAGATCAGGTCGCTGGGGATGGCCTCCTTCAGGCGCGTAAAGTCCTCGAGCCAATGCTTGAGCGCCTTGCAGCGAGCCGCCACCTCGGCGCCCTCCGGCGTGTAACGGCGGAAGGTGCAGCTCAGGACAAAGCCCACAATCGTGACGGGGATCGAGATCATAGCGGCACCGACGTTGGCGTCCGCAAAGTCGGTATAGAACAGAGAGCCCAAAATGCCAAAGACAATGATGATGCCAAGAACCAGGCCGGCCACCATCGCGATAGTGCCATCCGATGCAATAAGCTCGCGCGCCTCCAGCTTGGCCTTAACTGTGCTCTGATAGTCCTCGAGCTTGTCGCCAACAGATGTGGTGCGCTCGCTAGCGTACTCCTCCAGCTCGCTAAACGTGCGCGAACGGACTCCGTCCTTATCGGGCTTAACGCCGGCGAAGAAGACCTTGAGCACATCGCGATCGATGCCGTCCTTCTTGGCAGCCTTCCAGGCCTCGTCGGTCACTGTGATGCGATACGTCTGCTCCTCTTTTTCGCGACGGAGCAGACCCTTCTTCTTGGTCTCGGTCGCTTCTTCCAGCTTGATCACGCGGTCGTCGGTCAGCTTCATCAGTGTGGCGATATATGCCTGATCGGGCACGTCGTTCCAGCTCATAAGAGCTGCAAGCACCGCGGGATGGTCGGCGGAGGGTACATCGCGGAAGTACTCGTCCTGGAAGAGCGGCTTGGGCTTGGGCCTGCGCAGCTTGAGCATCACGATCACACCGGTATAGGCAACCGCCACAACAACACACACCACGGCAATCGCGCTGGCAATCGCACGCGCGTGCTCACGGCGGGCGTTAGCTTCGTCGGCCCATTCCTTCTCTTCGCTCAGGATCGTTGACATGCGCTCTTCGACCGAGGCGGCAAGCTGCGGCACCCAGTCGCTGGGGAAGGCGATGCGTGCCTCAGCGAATTCGCCCTGATGCACGCAGGGGATGGTATAGGTGACCATGGGTTCGTCCGCATCGAGCGATACGTCGCCCGTCAGCGGGCCGTGGCCCCATGCGCGGAAGTTCTCACCCTTGACGGCCGCCGTCCCGGCAGCGGCATTTGCGAAGTACACTTCCATCTCGACATCGTCGGAATCCGCGGACCAGCCGTCGCCCACGAACTTCCAGTAGAGCTCGGCGGTATCGGCCCAGTTCATAACCGCACCGGTCATGGTGTAGCTCACGTAATAGATCGCGCTGTCGCCGCTCTCGTGGGGGCTGAAAACCTTGATCTTTACGCCGCCGTCGGACTGCTCAACCGTATAGACGCCAGAGTCGCCCTTGTTCGCGCTATCGACTTTGTTAAACGCGGTGTCCTCTTCCTCGACACTCTGCACATCGACGCCCGCCGTGCCGCCCTGCTGGTTGGCTCCCGTATTGATCTCCCAAAACACGCCGTTGATGTCGTCATCGAAATCAAACTGGCGCCCCTCGACAACGGTCAGCGATCCATCGGCTTCAACCGTGGCCCCGATACAGGTTTGGGTCATGGAGTAGCCGTCGGCGTGCGCGGCGGCAGGCAGCAGCAACAACGCAAGCGCAACGAGCGCGCAGACGGAAGCGAATCGCGCAAACAGGTGGCGCTGCCGACAGGGCTTGGCAACGGGGGCGTTCATAGGCACATCCTTTGTCTGTGATACCAGTAGCGTCATTGTCCCACGTTTGCGGGTTCATGTGACGAACATCTAGGTCAGCGGAGCGTCAAAACGGGACAAAGGTCACGCCCGCCGCCGGCACTTAGGGACGTTCCTTATCTGCCGGCAGCCTGGGACACTCCTTGGCATGGCCTGTACCAGCAACAGATACCACTTCACAGCTCCGTCACAGGTGTAGCGGCTTTGTGTGGGAGCGGCGTGAGCCGATTAAGCCGGCGGGCGAGGGGCATAAAGCAGTTGAGCGAAAACGGTTTGCCCCTTTGCCGTTCGCTTGAGGATCATGTCCCCCTTTTCCGCGGAGACCCCGGCAGTTGCGAAGAGCTGCCGGGGTTTCTGTCGTTTGAGGGGTTGGCTGGCGGGCGCGATCGAGCTGTCGAGTCGGTGCCTCCCCCACCTCCCGCGCTATACTCGTCCGCATGGACATCAACGCATGCAACATAGCAACACACTCCGCGGACACACCGGCAACGGCAGGGCCCACCCCCGTCGTGGCCCGCTTCGCCCCGTCGCCCTCGGGCCGCATGCACCTGGGCAACGTATTCAGCTGCCTGTGCTCGTGGCTTTCGGCCCGCAGCCAGAGCGGCAGCATCGTGTTGCGCATCGAGGACCTAGACGATCGCTGCAAGCGCCCGGAACTTGCCGCTCAACTGATTGACGACCTGGCCTGGCTAGGGCTCGAGTGGGACGAAGGCCCCTACTACCAGCACGATCGCCTTGACCTGTACGAGAGCGCCTTGCACCAGCTACAAGACGCCGGCCTCACCTATCCCTGCTTTTGCACGCGCGCCGAACTCCACGCCGCGAGTGCGCCGCACGCCAGCGACGGCACGCCCATCTACCGCGGCGCCTGCAGAGGCCTTTCTGCCGAAGAAATCGCCCGCCGCAGTGCCCTGCGCGCTCCGGCCACGCGTCTGCGCGTGCCCACCGTAGATGACCTCGCAGACGACGTGATCGAATTCGTGGACCGCACGTACGGGGCTCAATGCGAGGCGCTCGCCACCGAGTGCGGCGACTTTTTGGTCCGCCGCAGCGACGGCGTTTTTGCCTATCAGCTAGCCGTGGTGGTCGACGACGCCGCCATGGGCGTCACCGAGGTCGTGCGCGGATGCGACCTGCTGAGGTCCACGCCGCGCCAGATCTATCTGCAGCACCTGTTGGGACTGCCCACGCCGCACTACGCGCACATTCCGCTGCTCATGTCGCCGGACGGCCGTCGCCTTTCCAAGCGCGACCGCGATCTGGACCTAGGCGAACTACGCGCCCGCTTTGGCACACCCGAGGCACTGCTGGGCTGGCTCGCCGGTCAAACGGGCATCGCGCCGGACACCACGCCGCGCTCTGCCGAGCAGTTGGTCGAGCACTTTAGCTGGAATGTCATCCGCGCGCATCGGGAAAACATCACTGTAACGGTCGAGTAGCCAGCCATCCCGCCCCTACGCAACATCCCAGGGCTGGAGCTCGTCGCCCAGGCGAACGATGCAGTCGTAGAGCACGGTATGGCGCTCGGCCGGGTTGGCATCCCGATGAAAATGCCCGTAGTACCAGCGCTTGTAGTCCAAGCGATCTTCCAGCTCATCGAAAAATGCCGCGAGCCGATCAACGGCGGGGTAATTCCAGCCGGGTGCCGGATAAAGCGTGGGCGAAAGCATGCGCGTGGAGCAGGTGTGGGTGATCACGTAGTCGACCTTCCAGCCCACGCTGCCGAGCTTTGCCCGCGCCTCCTCAAAGTTGCGCTCGTCCGGCAGCTCCTGCGGCCACCAGCTGGAATACGGAATGCGGTATTCCTTGTCCACGCTCGTGGCGCCGCCCATGGTAAAGACCGTTGAGCCGTCGAGCTCAAAAACCTCGCCGCGCGTCAGGCGCCGTATGGGTGAGGTGTCCGACAAACGCTGCGTCAGCCCACCGTGCCACAACTCCATGGGGCGCTCTGCCCAGTGGTCGAAACGTTCGTGGTTGCCGTCGACGAACAGCACGGTATAGGGGCGCGACTCCAGCCAAGCGATGTCGTCACATTCCTCGGCGGAGAAATCCCACGGAAAGCCAAAGTCGCCGGCAATGATGAGATAGTCGTCGCTCGTCAGGCTTTCCCCAAGATCCCAATCGCGCAGCTTTTGCATGTCGAGACCGCCGTGAATATCGCCCGTCACATAGACCGTCATCGGATTACCACTTCCCTGTAAGTCGCTAGCCCACATTCAGCACGATCACTAAGCCAACCGTTCCAGCCCTTCCATCCTTTAGGACCTACCCCTCGTTCTTCCATCCAAACGGGTCGAGCACCCAAAAAACCAGATCTAGCAGGCCGCCGGTCATCATGGCGCCGGCAAGAGCCATGCAAACGTGCAGAGAACTGGCACTTCGGAGCACGTCGAATGGCCCCAGAACAGCCAGCAGCACGACCGCTGCGCCGGCCACGCACAGCGCAAGACACGGCCCCGCGTCCTTGACGCACCTCTTTGCGAGACGCCTGGTGTTGTCACTCATCGATATCGAACTCCTTAGAGGGTCGTTGTTCAGGTACGTGCCGTCGCGGCAGAGCAGGACGGCAGGTTAAGTGTCCCATGCCGTGCGGACACGTTTGAGTTACCCTACAAATTATTGAATTTGATAAAATGTAGGGTAACTACTCGGAAGGGAGGCTCCGTGCCCGTCTTAGAAGATGTCCTAGAAGAGGAATATGCACGCTCGAACCGCCTCTTGGGCCTCATGGAGCAGGAAATCGGTCTCCTTCCAAAGGGCAGCATCCGCATGCGAAACATAAAGGGCCACGAATACTGCTATCTCAACTATCGAGTCGGCGACAAGGTCAAAAGTGACTATGTGCCTGCTACAGAGGTTGATGAGCTGCAAGCCAAAATCGAACGTCGAAGGGCTCTTGCGGCCGCCATCAGAGAACAAAAGCAGTCTCAAAAGCTAATCATACGTGCGTTGGGAAGGGTGCCGAATGCTGACTGAACAGCAGAGATTTTCCTCTAAAACAATTTGAAAACCTTGCCGCATACATGCTGTTCGCATCCGCTGAGTCCGAGCCGCTGCCCAAGTCACCATGTGCCCGGCACACAAATAGTTACACGCGGAACTATTCCAAAACCGAAAGAACCACTGCAGTTAGTACCCGATAACCATAATGCCTTTTAACGGAACAGGCATGCGCCCGCTTGCATACAATGTTTTGAAAAAAGTTACGACCTTTTCGTAGTCTCTGCTTGAGTTGTTACCACTCTTGTACACATTACGAACGACTACACAAAGATATGCTGCATCCTGTATCATGCACGCTTCAAAAAAATCCTTCAGAAACTGGTTGTTCGCGACAGCGCGCCCGGCCTCAATCTCCACTATCGTGTTAGTGTCCCTATGGACGGCATCGACCTCAAAAGCTTTATCAATTAAGCCTTTCTCCCCATACAACACTGGCATCGATAGTTTCTCGTTTTTCTTTTTCCCCGCCTCAACATTGAAACCAAATCGCTTCAAATCGAACGCCAAAATTCGGAGCACACTATCGCTGTGCTCACTGTTTTTATCAGAACGAATCTGCTCAATATTTTTATTTACAGCTTTTACAACGTCCATTAACGGCTGCGGCGGACGACCGTTTAATGGGAAGTAAATCCAGTTGCACTCCATTGATAGTCCTTTGTCTATATTCATTTAGCCACTGCGGCTATTTTAAATTAATGTTATAAAACACCGACGACTAACGATGCCATAAACAGTCAATCGGCCAACCTTTTAGCAGTTAGCGAACCATGCAAGCAAACAGAAACCTTAATCAACATGACGGATTGGCGCTTTCGGTCATTAGCAAACAGAATCACTTGCCCATGGAGCCATTTACCCTTGGCCTTTCAATTAGGACTGGCATCAAATGCCGCATGCCTAAGTAATATTAAGATCCTTCCATGGCTGCCACGCAGCGGCCCACGCACCCAACAACATCCATATGTGAAACTCATACTTTTGCAACGCGATTTTGATCCATATGATCCGTTCGCCTTGCTTATCCCATTTCTGCCGCCGGCTTGTCATCGGCTCACCATCCCCCGCTATCGAGGTCTAATACTTCCCCACCGCCGCGCAAAAACTCATCCAACATTAATCTTGGCTCAAGAATCGCTTAATCAATAACCTGCACTATAGAGTTCGACCAAGGGCGGCGCCACGCAGGCCGCCGAACGCAACGCTCGCGCCCGGGCAGATCGCCCGGCGTCGCGCCCATCGAACGAAAGGACAGGTCATGGACGACCTCGAAAAAGTTGAAACCATCCGCACCAAGTGCAACGTGAGCTACACCGATGCCAAGGCCGCGCTCGACGCTGCCGACGGCAACGTTTTTGATGCCATCATTTGGCTCGAGTCGCAGGGCAAGACGCAGACCACGTCGGCGCACGCCGCCACCGAGTCCGCGCCAGTCGATGAGCCCTCAGCCGAGATGGTCGCCGCGCAGGCCGCCTACGAGAAGTCGAGCGAAAAGACCGACTTCTCCAAGAAGATGAACAGCGTGTGGGAGTACCTCAAAAAGCTCTTCCGCCTGAGCCTGGACACCAAGTTTATCGCCACGCGCCGCGACGCGATCATCCTCAACATTCCCATCCTGATCCCCATCGTCGCGCTGTTTGCCTGGGGCGCCACGATATGGCTGATGCTGATTGGCCTGTTCTTTGGCATGCGTTACCGCATCGATAGCGACGGCGACGTACCCGGCAGCATCAACAACCTTATGAATCACGCTGCCGATGCCGCGGACGACATCAAGCAAAATCTCAACGACGACAAGTAATCGCAGACGGGGGCACGCATGGCACGGATCCTGATCGTAGAGGACGAGGAGAAAATCGCCCGCTTTGTGACGCTCGAGCTGGAGCACGAGGGCTACCAGGTAGAGCACGCCGCCGACGGCCGCACCGCCGTGGACCTGGCGCTGGAGCGCGACTACGATCTGATTCTGCTCGATGTGCTGTTGCCGCAGCTCAACGGCATGGAGGTCCTGCGACGCGTCCGCAAGCACAAGGATGTGCCGGTGATTATGGTTACCGCGCGCGATGCCGTGATGGACAAGGTTGCCGGGCTCGATGCCGGCGCCGACGATTACCTGACCAAGCCATTTGCGATTGAGGAACTGTTCGCCCGGATCCGCGTGGCGCTGAAGCGCTCGGAGGCCGTGCGGGCGGCTTCGGGCGTTGGCGGCGTTGGGGCCGGGGAGGGCGCTACGGGTGCCGCTGCGGTACCCCCGGCTGGTGACTCTGCCAAGCCCTCCGCCGCGCCCTCCCCCGCCGCGCTCACCGTGGGTTCGGTCGCGCTCGACCCCGACCGCCGCGAAGTCACGGTCGGCCGCTCGCCCATCGCGCTCACGGCCCGTGAGTTCGACGTCCTCGCCCTGCTTATGGCTCATGCCGAGACCGTGCTCACGCGCGAGCGCATCGCGCACGAAGCGCTGGGCTATGAATACGTGGGCGACACCAACAACGTCGACGTACACATCGCGCACCTGCGCGCCAAGATCGAGGACGCCGGCGGCGCCCGCATCATCCAGACCGTGCGCGGGGTGGGCTATGTCTGCCGTGCGTAACGCCGAGGCCAAGCGCGTCACCTCCATCGCCCGCGCCATCAACTGGGGCTATATGTGGCGCCGCCTAATGAACTACGTCTGGCTCGATCTGCTGCTGATGGTGATTGCGGCGGCAATCCTCGTCTATGGATACAACCAGACGCTGCCCGACGGCTCGTTTACCGCGGGATGGATTCCCGGCGCCACCGTTCACGGCATGTCGCTGACGCCCGCACGCGGCTGGAACCTGACAACGCTCACCTATACCGTCGAGCTTGCGCGTACCACCAAGACTTTCCCCCTCGCACAGGACCTCGTCGCGCTATGGCCTCTCTACCTTGTCGTTACGGGTTGGCAGGTCATCAGCGTGCTCAACATGCTCGGCGGCGCCCGCCGCGTGCGCCGCACCATGGCACCGCTCAACGACCTGGCCCTGCGCGTGGACGAGCTCGGCCGTATGCAGCTCTCCGGTGGCAAGATGGAAACGCTGGAGCAGGCCATCGAGCGCGCAAGCGTCGACTCGCCGAGCGTCACCACCGGCGACGCCGACCTGGCGAGCATCGAGGTCGCACTCAACCGCCTGCTGCGCCAGATGCAAGAGGCCAAGCTGCAGCAGATGCGCTTTGTCAACGACGCGAGTCACGAACTGCGCACGCCCATCGCGGTGATTCAGGGCTACGTAAACATGCTCGACCGCTGGGGCAAAGACGACCCGGACGTACTGGCGGAGTCCATCGCCTCACTCAAGGCCGAAAGCGAGCATATGCAGGAGCTCGTGGAACAACTGCTGTTTTTGGCACGCGGTGATGCCGGCCGCACGGTCCTGCGGCGCGCACATACCAACCTGGCCGCACTGGTCGCCGAGGTATGCGAAGAATCGCAGATGATTGATGCCGGGCACACATATCGGCTGGCTTTTGACGCTGCGCTTGTCAGCGACCCGCGCTGCGACGCGCCCGTCGACGTGGCGCTCGTAAAGCAGGCTCTGCGCGTGATCGTGCAAAACGCTGCCAAGTATTCGGACGCGGGAACGACCGTCACATTTGGCATAACACCCGATGCGGGCACGGGCACAATCGACATAGCCGTTGAAGACGAGGGCATCGGCATGAACCAGGAATCCGCAGCTCACGCGTTCGAGCGGTTCTACCGTGCCGACAACGCACGCGATGCCGGCGCGCAGGGCTCGGGCCTGGGGCTCGCCATCGCCAAGTGGATCGTCGATAGCCACGGCGGCGTCATCGGTGTGACCTCAGTCGAGGGCGTCGGCAGCCGCTTTACGATTCGCCTGCCGCGGTAGGAAGCCCCTCGGCATAAATAAAGGGATAGGGCCACGCGGCCCTATCCCTTTTTGCTAGCTATGGCAGCTTGTGCGCTACTCGCGGCACAGGTGCACGGCGAAGCCGGCGAACTCGCGCTTAAAGTACACGAGCTTGGTGCCGCCGTCGGGCAGCAGCACGCGCGACTCCTCGTTGACCTCGAGCCCGCGCTCGACGAACCACTTCTCTGCTGCGTCAATGTCATTGACGGCAAAGCCGATGTGGCCCTTGGCGCCACGCCCGTTCTGCTTCATGATCTCGACCAGCGAATCGTTAAAGTACGAAACCGGGGTCTCGATAACGGGCAGACCCATCATCGTCGAGAACAGCTCCGCGATCTCCAGGGCGTCTGCCGGGTCGGTGGCGTTAATGCCCACATGGGCAACGCGCATGCCAAAGAGCTCGACCGGATTGGCGTTCTGCTCACTCATGCAGTCAGCGCCTACTGAGCCATGACGTCAAGAACGGCCTTCTCGGCAGCGACGCGGTTCATGCCGGTCATGAAGGGCACGCCGCTCACGTACGGGCAGGTAAGGCCCTCGGGGGCAACGGTGGTGGCGATCAGCAGATCGGCGCCCTCGTCGCAAACGTCCTTGGCCTCGGAGATGGCACACTGCACGATCTCGTACTTGTCGGCGTAACCGTTGGCGTCGAGCATGGTGGCGACCTTCTGGGCAACGAGCGTGGAAGTAGCAGCGCCAGCACCGCAAGCCAAAACAATCTTCTTCATAGGTAATGTCTCCCTTCGTGGTTTACTTTAGGTAAGTGTACCGCAGCGAGCGATGGCGCTCGGCCTCGATGCGCTTTTATGCCAGTTTGCCTGCGCACTGCGTATAATACATCGAGTACATGTTGTCATACCGCTCGCTTTATGAGCGACTAAGGACCCTAATATGCCCGATTCCCGCACCCTCTGGACCGCCGTCGTCATTATTTGTATCGCCATATCGGTGTTCTTTAGCGTAAAAAAACGCACCACGTTTAAGCGCCTGCAACAGCTTATGGCTGCCAAGCAGTGGGACGAGTTCGATCGTTTGCTCGATGGCAAACTCACCAGCATGCTGTACCCGCGCTATAACCGCGACTACCTGCGCCTGAACTCCTATCTGCTGCGCGAGGACCACAAGCGCGCCGACGAGATGTTCGATTTGCTGCTGGGACTCAATCTGCCCAAGATGCAGCGCGTCGACCTGGTGATTAAGGCCTTTAACTACTACGTTGGCCAGGAGGACCGCAAAAAGTCCAAGGAGCTGCTGCACGAAATCAAGGGCTTTGAGGGCGGTCAGGCCGAGGCAGTCGCACACGAATGCCAGCTGATGTACGACACGATGATCCTCAAGCGCCACAACGACATTCCCGAGCTGGAGCGCATGCTCAAGGAGGCCGGTGACGACAAGGTCAAGAGCTGCCGCCTGGAATACCTGCTGGCTCTGCAGTACAAGAACAAGGGCGACGAAGCCAAGTTTGCCGAGTACTTGGAAAAGTCGGGCCGGCACTCGATGGCTGTCAACGCGTAACGGACGGCTTGTGCTAGACTTCTAGTCTTACGGGGGCGTGGCGGAATTGGCATACGCAGGAGACTTAAAATCTCTCGCCGCAAGGATTGTGGGTTCGAGTCCCACCGCCCCTACCAGACCGATCGGGGC
>CABRWN010000027.1 GCA_902474645.1 uncultured Collinsella sp. | reverse complement strand
TCGGTCTTTCCGATACCGTGACGGTCACGCCGGCACAGGCGCTGGCCGTTCAGACGGTTCCGGCATCAGATTTTCCCATGCAAAAGAATACGGCGTATCGGGCTGCGGTTGCTATGGCCGAGCATTATGGTCGCGAGGCAAACATCTGCGTGACGATTGAGAAGCGCATTCCATTGTGCGCCGGCTTGGGCGGCCCCTCGACGGATGCGGCCGCGGTCATTGTCGCCTTGGCGGAGCTCTGGGGAATTGATCGCACCGACCCCGCGCTCGACGACATTGCGCGGGGCATTGGCGCCGACGTTCCGTTCTTTTTGCACGCGAGCCCTGCGTTCTACGTGGGTGGGGGGGACGTGCTGGCAACCGAGTATCCCGCACTACCCGCGACGCCTGTCGTACTGGTTAAGCCGCGCGAGGCAAGCGTTTCGACAATTGAAGCCTATCGACGTTTTGACGAGGCCCCGGTGCCTGCGGACAAGCCCGGCGCGATAGCTTCTGCCTTGCGTGCTGGTGATGCCGAGACGGCATATGCACTCATCCATAACAACCTGGGTGTCATTTCCGCACAGATGGAGCCGCAGATTCAAACGGTCCTCGACTGGCTGCGTAAACAGGACGGCACCGTTGCTGTAGATGTGTGCGGATCGGGTGCCTGCTCGTTTGCCATTTGCGACACCGCTGCCACGGCCGAAAGGCTTGCCGATGCTGCCCAGCAAAATGGCTGGTGGGCCTGCGCGACTGAGCTTATTCCCAACACGGTTCAAATCGACGCGCCAAAGAAATAAAAATTTCTCTAGCACGCGGCGAAAATCTTTGTTACTATAGTCGAGCTAACGGGTTGTGGCTCAGTTTGGTAGAGCACTGCGTTCGGGACGCAGGGGTCGCTGGTTCAAATCCAGTCAACCCGACCAGAGCATGAGGAGGGACCGCTTCTTGCGGTCCCTTTTTTTAGCTATTGTTGTGATACCGCGATACCCGCGGTATACTCATTCGAGCTTGTCTCGCTGTATTGTGGAGGTCTACATGTTTGGACTGAGGGCTCCTGAGCTCATCATTATTCTCGTCGTTGTCCTGATTATCTTCGGGCCCAAGAACCTGCCGAAGCTCGGCAAGTCCCTCGGCTCTACCGTCAAGAATATCCGCGAGGGTATGGAGGGCGACGATAAGGCCGAGACCAAGCAGGCCGAGGAGGTCGTGGTCGAGCAGTCCGAGGAGGACAAGGAGATCGCTGAGCTCGAGGCCAAGCTCGCTGCTGCCAAGAAGAAGCAGGCAGAGGACAGCGACGCGGACGCAGAGTAGTCCCATCCCTTTGGGGTGAGCACCTGACCGGCTTGCCCGCAGGCTAGCCGGTCTTTTTCGTTTTGTTGACAGTTGATTGTTTGATCAGAGTTGGGGAGATATCCGTATGGACGCAAGCCAGATCGTACTGACCGCTGAGGGCCGCCAGAAGCTCGTCGAGGAGCTCGCTTGGCGTGAGGGCGATTACGCCAAGGAGATCGTCGAGGACATCAAGGAAGCCCGCGCGTTCGGCGACCTTTCGGAGAACTCCGAGTACGACGCCGCTAAGGACAAGCAGGCCCAGAACGCCGCTCGTATTGCCGAGATCCAGGCCATTCTCGCCAACGCTCAGGTTGCTGCCACCACGGGCGACCTGACCGTCTCCATCGGTTCCACCGTTTCGCTGATTGATCCCAACGGCGAGGTCATGGAAGTCACGCTCGTCGGTACCACCGAGACCAACTCGCTCGAGCACAAGATCTCCAACGAGTCTCCGGTCGGTCACGCCATCATCGGTCACGGCGAGGGCGATTCCGTCGAGGTCGTTACGCCTTCCGGCAAGACTCGCGTCTACACCATCGCCAAGATCGCACGCTAGACCACGGTCCCGCGTAAAGGTATGTTTTCGCTCCCTGGGACCGAATCCTGGGGAGCGTTTTAGTTTGAGGAGCTAACTTATGGCAGAGAACCAGAACGCCGCCGATCAGGCATCGACGCTCAACGACGAGCGCGCCACCCGCCTGGCCAAGCGCGCCGCCCTGTTCGAGGCGGGCCAGAACCCCTATCCCGAGCACTCTGAGCTTGAGGACTACGTCGCCGATATCGAGGCTAAGTACGTCGATCTTGCCGATGGTGAGGACACCGAGGACGTCGTGAAGATCGCCGGCCGCGTGGTCGCCAAGCGCGGTCAGGGCAAGATCATGTTCATCGTCGTGCGCGATGCGACTGCCGAGATTCAGCTGTTCTGCCGCATCAACGACATGGACGAGGCCGCCTGGAATACGCTCAAGGCCCTCGACCTGGGCGACATCCTGGGTGTGACCGGCGTGGTTGTGCGCACCCAGCGCGGCCAGCTTTCCGTTGCCCCTAAGAGCGCGACCCTGCTTTCTAAGGCCGTTCGTCCGCTGCCCGAGAAGTTCCACGGTCTTTCCGACAAGGAGACCCGCTATCGCCAGCGCTATGTCGACCTGATCGCCAACGACGACGTTCGCGAGACCTTCCGTAAGCGTTCGCAGATTCTCTCCACCTTCCGTCGCTTTATGGAGTCCGACGGCTACATGGAGGTCGAGACCCCCATCCTGCAGACCATCCAGGGCGGCGCTACTGCCAAGCCGTTCATTACCCACTTCAACGCGCTCGATCAGGAGTGCTACCTGCGTATTGCCACCGAGCTGCACCTCAAGCGCTGCATTGTCGGTGGTTTTGAGCGCGTGTTCGAGATCGGCCGCATCTTCCGTAACGAGGGCATGGACCTTACCCACAACCCCGAGTTCACCACGATGGAGGCCTACCGTGCCTTCTCCGACCTCGAGGGCATGAAGGCACTCGCCCAGGGTGTCATCAAGGCTGCCAACAAGGCCATCGGCAACCCCGAGGTCATCGAGTACCAGGGCCAGACCATCGACCTTTCTGGTGAGTGGGCCAGCCGTCCCATGACCGACATCGTCTCCGACGTGCTCGGCAAGCAGGTCACCATCGACACGCCGGTCGAGGAGCTTGCTGCCGCCGCGCGCGAGAAGGGCCTGGAGATCAAGCCCGAGTGGACTGCTGGCAAGATCATCGCCGAGATTTACGATGAGCTGGGCGAGGACACCATCGTCAACCCCACGTTCGTGTGCGATTACCCCATCGAGGTCAGCCCGCTTGCCAAGCGTTTTGAGGACGACCCGCGTTTGACCCACCGCTTTGAGCTGGTCATCGCCGGCCACGAGTACGCCAACGCATTCTCCGAGCTCAACGACCCGGTCGACCAGGCTGAGCGCTTTGCTGCCCAGATGGCCGAGAAGGCCGGCGGCGACGATGAGGCCATGGAGTATGACGAGGACTACGTGCGCGCCCTCGAGTACGGTATGCCTCCCGCGGGCGGCATTGGCATTGGTATCGACCGCGTGGTCATGCTGCTTACTAATCAGGCTTCTATTCGCGATGTCCTGCTGTTCCCGCACATGAAGCCCGAGAAGGGTTTCCAGTCCGGTGCCGCTGCCGCCAAGGCTGCAGAGGCCGGCAACGCCGCGAGCCCGTTCGTTAAGTCGCTTAAGCCCACGCTCGATTACTCCAAGATCGCCGTTGAGCCGCTGTTTGAGGAGTTCGTCGACTTTGATACCTTCTCCAAGAGCGATTTCCGCGCTGTGAAGGTCAAGGCATGCGAGGCCGTCAAGAAGTCCAAGAAGCTGCTGAACTTTACGCTCGACGACGGTACCGGTACCGAACGCACCATCCTCTCCGGCATTCACGGTTATTATGAGCCCGAGGACCTGGTCGGCAAGACTCTGCTCGCCATCACCAACCTGCCTCCGCGCAAGATGATGGGCATTCCCAGCTGCGGCATGCTCATCAGCGCTATCCACGAGGAGGATGGTGAGGAGCGTCTCAACCTGATCCAGCTCGACGCCTCCATCCCCGCCGGCGCAAAGATGTACTAGGGGGTTACGCGGGTTTACCAACCCGCGTAACCAGTTGACGCTGCGCGCCGCCCAGGGCGACAATTTGTCATTCAAAAGGCAAGGCATGACCAGAAGGTCTATGCCTTGCCTTTTTCATGCCAACTTGTTCGCCCTGGACGTCGCTCGCTGTCCGTCCTCTACCTGCGGCGTTGACTTGGTTGACACTTAGAACATCGATGTAGTCATTGGGGACGTTCTTAAACGACTACCCAACGGATATTGCGCACATGGCTCGCATGACAGTCGTCTCTTTTATGTTTCCTTTAGCTGTTGCTGCCTAGGATGGGGGTTAGTCGGTAGGAAGGGAGCCCCTGTATGGACGATGTGAGCGAGCGTGCAATCGAAGAGGACATGCTCGATCAGTTCAATTACTTTGATGATGAGGATGAGGAGCTAATCGATCGTCGCGAGCCGGCATCGCTTGACTCATTTGATCTGGTCGATGAAGAGCCCGACGAGGACGAGGGCGAATTAACGGAGCCCCCACAGCCTTCGCGCCTTGACTCGCTGCTTTCGAGAGCCCCCATGCACCACGGCGTTCGTGCCGGCGCGCTCCATATGAAAACTGACTGGCACCAGATCGTGACGGCAGGCGATGAGCTTGCCGTCGATGCGCCGCTCACCGATAAGTCATCCATCATCTGCCGCACCGGCATGCTTATGCTGGCAAGCGGAACGGGTGCCTGGCGCGTGCGCGATACCATGAATCGTGTTGCTGCCGTACTGGGCGTCACGATTCACGTCGACCTGAGTCTTCTGTCGTTTGAGTGCACCTGCATCGAAGATGGCCACTGCTTTAACGAGGTTGTCAGCCTGCCCACAACGGGAGTCAATACCCATCGCATTTGGATGATGGAGAGTTTCCTCAAGGAAATCGAGACCTATGGTCGTCGCTTCACGGTACACGAGTATCACGAGATGCTCAGGACCGTTGAGAGCTCAAAGCCCGATTACTCTCCCTGGCAACAGGGCCTTGCGGCAGCCTGTGCTTGCGGCGCCTTCGTCTTTTTGCTCGGCGGCGGCCCTATCGAGATGGCCTGCGCATTCGTAGGCGCTGGTGTCGGTAACTTTGCTCGCTCCCATATTCTCAAGCAGGGTCTTGGCCAGTTTAGCGCGCTGACGACGGGCGTTGCGCTCGCTTGCGTTTCGTATCTGCTGGCATTGCTCGGCCTTGGCCAGGTCGTACCGGGGGCAATGTCGCACCAAGAAGGCTATATCGGCGCCATGCTCTTTGTGATTCCCGGCTTTCCCCTCATTACGGCAGGCCTCGACATCGCTAAGCTCGATATGCGAAGCGGCATTGAGCGTCTTTCGTATGCTGTGTCGATTATTGTGATGGCGACCCTCGTAGGTTGGATGGTTGCCGAATGTGTGGGGCTGGCACCGGATGATTTTGCCCCGCTCGGCCTTTCGCCGCTTGCCCTTACGCTCCTGCGCGTGGTGATGAGCTTCGTTGGCGTATTCGGCTTCTCGGTGATGTTCAACAGCCCGGTAAAGATGGCCGCGGCAGCTGGGCTGATCGGCGCCGTGTCCAATACCTTGCGCCTTACGCTCGTCGATGCGCCGACGATGCTTCCCTTCCTGGGCCTCAGTGCGGGAATGCCTCCCGAGGCGGCAGCGTTTATCGGCGCGCTGGTATCGGGGCTGCTGGCAAGCTTGGCCGAAGTCAAGCTCACCTACCCGCGCATCGCCCTCACGGTGCCTTCGATTGTCATTATGGTGCCGGGCCTGTATCTCTATCGCTCGATGTATTACATGTGCACCTTCGACACGGTCAATATGCTCGGCTGGTTTGTGCGCGCGGTGCTCATCGTGGCGTTTCTGCCCGTTGGCTTGGGCGTGGCGAGAACTCTCACCGACCCTCGCTGGCGCCACACCAGCTAATTGGTGCAAGGGGGACAGGTTACTTTGCACCAAATGAGTTGCGGTGAAATAGGGACTGAATTGCTGCTTAAAGGGTCAAGACAGTCCGTATTCCACCGCAACTTATGGGGTCGGGGGATTATTGGTGCCCTGCATCTCCACAAACTCAACGCTTACGAAGCGCGTGTTGTTCGTGCTAGGCTGGTTCCACCACATAAGTAGTCGCAGACGCACGTACCACGGGCGGGCGAGATGAAGTCCCAACAGCTCCATCTTGCCCGCCCGTTTTTGTTGCGTGGCGTAGCGGCGTAACACAGAAAGGATTTTGCCCTTTATGCCTATCAACAAACGAGAGAGCCTGCTGTTCACCTTTATCATGTGCTTTTGCATGGTGCTCTGGATGAGTATCTACAACGTTGCCCTGCAGCATGGGGCCATCAACGGCGAGGTTGTTGCCGCCGCGTGGCTCGGCTTCCCCGTTGCCTACGTTTTTGCCATGTGCTGCGACTGGTTTGTTGCCAGCCCCCTTGCTAAGGGCTTCGCCCTTAAATTCCTAGTCACGCCGGGCAAGAGCTCGCCGCTTGCCATGACGCTCGCCGTCAGCTCCTGCATGGTCGTTCCCATGGTTATCATCATGTCGCTCTACGGCGCGTGCGAAGGCCTGTTCCACATGCCCGGCGGCCCGCTTGCCAATTTGCAGGCGCTGCCGATGATGTGGCTCGTCAACATTCCGCGCAACTTTATCATGGCCCTGCCCTGGAACCTGCTGGTGGCTGGTCCGGTTGCTCGCTTTGTCTTCCGCCGCGCCTTCCCCATGGGAACCGTCTTTGAAGAACAGCATATGGAGCTCGTGCGCATGCCTGGCGCTCCCGTTGCCGATGCCGTCAATGACGTTGCCGAGAGCATGGGCGCCGAGCCTGCCTGCTAGGCAACAGCCTCTAACCTAGAGCGCCCGCCGCACCCGGCGATTCCTTTTTTGTAGACGTTGTCGTATGGCTGCATGCGGAAAAGGCCCCAGCGGTTAACATATACTCCATATGGGTAAAGAGACCAAAGCGCCGCCACGAGTGGCGCTTTGCGTTTGAAAAACTAGCTCGTCTAAGAGGAACTAGCATGTTAGACCGTTTTACCGATCGCGCGCGCAAGGTCATGTCCATGGCCAAGCAAGAGGCGCTCGATCTACACTCAAATAAGGTGGGCACCGAGCACCTGCTGCTTGCGCTTGCCAAGGAGGACGAGGGTATTGCTGCTGAGGCGCTGCGCTCGCTTGATATCTCCTACGACGACATCATGGACACCCTCAAGGAGGTCCAGACCACGGTTCCCGAGCCCAGCGAGGAGACTGAGGCTGCCAAGCTTGCCTTTACGCCGCTCGTCATTAGCGTGATGGAGCGCTCCTTCCGCGTGGCGCGTGAGAACAACCAGACGTATGTGTCGACCGAGCACCTGCTCATCGGCATCGTCGAAGAGGGCAACGGCATGGCCATGGATATCCTCATGCGCCTGGGCGTGTCATCTGCTTCTATCAAAAAGGCCATCGAAAAGCTTACTGCCAAGGATCAGGACAAGAAGCGTCCGCTCGCCGGAGCCGGCGCCGGTCGTCCCGGTGCGGGCCTGCCGTTCTTTAGCGGCTCGGATGCTTCCCAGCAAAAGGGAGCGGCGCCGACACGCTCAAGCAGTTCGCCACTAACCTCACGCAAAAGGCGCGCGACGGCGAGCTCGATCCCGTGATTGGCCGCGAAAAGGAAGTCCAGCGCATGATGGAGATCCTTTCGCGCCGCACCAAGAACAACCCGCTTATCCTGGGTGATCCCGGCGTGGGCAAGACGGCCATCGTCGAGGGACTGGCGCAGCAGATTGCTGCCGGCAACGTGCCCGAGAATCTTATGGACCAGAATATCTGGACGCTCGATCTGCCGGGTCTTGTCGCGGGTGCCAAGTATCGCGGTGAGTTTGAGGAGCGCCTCAAGAACGTGATCCAGGAGGCGACCGAAGCCGACGACGTCATCTTGTTTATCGACGAGATGCACACCATCATCGGTGCCGGTTCTGCCGAGGGCTCCATCGACGCGAGCTCCATGCTCAAGCCCGTGCTTGCACGCGGTGCCTTCCAGATTATTGGCGCCACCACGGCCGAGGAATTCCGCAAGTACCTCACCAAGGACCCAGCCTTCGAGCGCCGTTTCCAGACCATCGATGTCGAGGAGCCGAGCGTCGAGGACACGGTCAAGATCCTGACCGCGCTCAAGCCGCGCTACGAGGAGCACCACCATGTGCGCTATACGCAGGGTGCTATCGAGGCCGCTGCGAACCTTTCCAACCGCTACATCCAGGATCGCTTCCTGCCCGATAAGGCCATCGACCTCATCGACGAGGCCGGCGCCCGCGCTCGCATCGCCGCGAATCGCGCGCCCGAGCCGGTGCGCGAGGCCGAGCATCGCATAGAGGAGCTCAGTGCCGCCGCGCAGGAGGCCACCGAGAGCGACGACATGAACAAGGCCGCCGAGATCACCGAGCAGCAGAAGGCCGCCGAGATTGAGCTCGCCGAGGCCAAGGCCGCCTGGACCGCCGAGCTCGACGCCAGCCCGCTCACCATCGACGTAAGTCAGATTGCCGACATCGTGTCCGTGACCTCTGGCGTGCCGGTTTCCTCGCTCACCGAGAGCGAGAGCCGGCGCCTGCTGCAGACCGAAAGCGTGCTCAAGACGCGCATCATCGGCCAGGATGAGGCTGTCGAGGCCGTCGCCAAGGCCGTGCGCCGCAGCCGCTCGCCGCTCAAGGACCCGCGTCGTCCCGGCGGCAGCTTTATCTTCCTGGGTCCCACCGGCACAGGCAAGACCGAGCTCGCCAAGACGCTCGCCGAGTACCTCTTTGGCAGCAAGGACGCGCTCATCAGCTTCGACATGTCCGAGTTCGGCAGCGAGTTCGAGGTCTCCAAGCTCATCGGTAGCCCTCCGGGTTACGTGGGCCACGACGAGGGCGGTCAGCTTACCAAGGCCGTTCGCCGTCACCCGTACTCGGTCGTGCTGTTCGACGAGATCGAGAAGGCGCACCCCGACATCTTCAACATCCTGCTGCAGGTGCTGGAAGAGGGTCGTCTGACCGATAGCCAGGGCAAGACGGTCGACTTCCGCAATACCGTGATCATCATGACGTCCAACGTGGGCGCCCGCGAAATCGCGCAGGATGCGAGCGTCGGTTTTGGCACCACCGGTGAGCAGGGTCTCACGTCGAGCGAGATCAAGGGCCGTGCGATGGGCGAGCTCAAGCGCCTGTTCCGCCCCGAGCTGCTCAACCGTATCGATGACATTGTGGTGTTCCAGAAGCTCTCGGGCGAGAATCTCACCAAGATCGCGCACCTGCTGGTGGACGACCTGCGTCAGCGTTTGATTGCCAACGGCATGAACATCAAGCTCACCGATGCGGCCTATGACAAAATCGTGGCCGAGGGTACCGACCTTACCAATGGCGCGCGTCCGCTGCGCCGTGCCATCCAAAAGCTCATCGAGGACCCGCTGTCCGAGGAGCTCCTGGCCGGCGAGTGGGGCGAGGGCGATACCGTCCTGTGCGACGTGGCCGACGGCAAGTTTGTCTTTAGCCACGGCACGGGCGAGATCCCGGCACCGCGTCCGGCGGGCACGCTCGGTGGCGATACCCCCCCTGTGGGCAGTGGCGTGAGCTCGGGCCCCGGCGGCATGATGCAAGCCGGTTCCGGCGCGCTGTAGGGCGTAACATAGCTTTGCGAAGGGGCACTCCTGTCGGGGCGCCCCTTTTTTATGAGTAAATGGTGCTATACTCGAAATATAAATATGTATAGCAGAAGGAGCTAGCATGCCAATATCGGTACTCGACTCACGGCCGGTCCAGATGAATGTACGCATGGATCGTCAACTCAAAGAGGCTGGGGACGCCGTGCTGGCGCATATCGGCATGACGCCGTCACAAGCTGTGAGGGAGCTGTGGCAGTACCTGACCGAGAACGGTCATATGCCCGTCGCAAAAAAGAATGATGACGAAGTCCTGTCTGACGACATACGATCGAAGGCGAGTTCGTCCCGCGTCTCGGAAGGGGCTGCGTTAATTTCGAATTTTTATGAGCGGTTCTCGATTCAGAGGCCGAGCCCCGATGAAGCCTTTGATTACGACGAGTTATACGATCAAATGATGATCGAGAGATTCAGCGATTGGATCGAATTATGAGCGGCGTCGGAACAAAACGTGTGCTCAAGCTGTTGATCGACACGAACGTCTGGCTAGATTACTTTCTCGCTCGTACGAATGCGACCAGGCCGATAGTCGAGCTCCTTTCTCGCGCGGCGGAAGCGGAGGATATCGTCCTCTTCTCGTCCTCCCTGTCTGTCAAAGACGTCTATTACATTCTGGGAAGGACGATGAAGGCCGACGCCCGCCGTGAGGGGGCTCTCACTCCCGAAGTCATCGCCGGTGCCGACGAGACAGCGTGGGCGTGTGTTCGCCTGATTCGGCAAAAGTCGATTATTGCCTCGGTCGGTGCAGACGAGGTCTTCGACTCCTTTGTGTTCAAGTATCATCACAACGACTTTGAGGACGACCTGTTGCTGGGCGTCGCCAATCGCATTGATGCCGATTACGTCGTGACAGAGGACAAAAATCTCATCAAACATACCAATGGTGTATGCATTAATGTTCAACAGGCGTTGAAGTTGGTTGAAGGGTCCAACGTCCCTTCGGCACGGCCCGTCTAACCTGCTTTATCTTGATAAAGTGGCGTTTCCTCGCCGTTAGCCGATGATGCGAGGGCGCTCGGCGTTTTCGACTGGTTTATGCACGCAAAGTCTGGGAATATACAAGTCGCATGTCTTACCGTCTAACCAGTTGCGCCAAGGAGGCACCATGGACTACAAGATTACCGGCTACGAGCCCGCCCAGCTGTTCCATTTCTTTGAGGAGGTCAGCGCGATCCCCCGTGGGTCTGGCAACGAGAAGGGCATCAGCGATTTCCTGGTTGCGTTTGCCAAGGAGCGCGGCCTCGATGTGTACCAGGACGAGGTCTACAACGTTATCATTCGCAAGCCCGCATCTGCCGGTGCCGAGAATGCCCCGACCGTGATGCTGCAGGGCCACATCGATATGGTGTGCGACAAGTTGGGCTCCGTTGAGCACGACTTTACGACCGATGGTATCGACCTGGTCGTCAAGGACGGCGTCCTCACCGCTAACGGTACCACTTTGGGCGCCGACAACGGTATTGCCGTCGCTCTGGTGCTCACTGTTCTCGATGACGATTCGATCGTTCACCCCGCCCTCGAGTGCGTATTCACCACCGACGAGGAGACTGGCCTGGTCGGCGCCGAGACGCTCGACAAGTCCCAGATTAGCGCCCGCACCATGATTAACCTTGACTCCGAGGAAGAGGGCGTTGCTACCGTCAGCTGCGCCGGCGGTGTCGTCGTTACCTACACCTGCCCGATCGCGCGCGAGCACAAGACCGGTAGCACCCTCACGCTCGACATCTCCGGCCTGCTGGGCGGCCACTCCGGCAGCGATATCAACCTGGAGCGCGGCAACGGCAACCTCATCATGGCCCGCATCATCGACCGCCTGATGGTTGCCGGCGAGCCCGCCATCGTTAGCTTTAACGGCGGCACCAAGGACAACGCCATCAACCGTGAGTGCAAGGCTGTTCTGGTCTACGCCGACCACGCTGCCGCCGAGGCCGCGGCCCAGATCGCAAAGGGCATCATCGCCGACGTTACTGCCGAGCTCGAGGTCTTCGACCCCGGCTTTACCTGCACGGTTGAGATTGCCGACAACACTGAGGTCGAGGCCATGGACGAGAAGTCCGCACTTGCCCTTATTCGCGCTCTGCGTCTTGCCCCCAACGGTGTGATCCGCCGCAACGTCGCCACCGACGGCTCCGTCGAGGTTTCCTCCAACATCGGTGTGGTCGCCACTTCTGACAATGAGGTCAAGATCATGCTGTCCCCGCGCTCCTCGATCACCTCACTGCAGAACGAGTTCAAGGACCGCCTGCAGACGCTGGCCGATGTCCTGGGCTTCGACGCCAAGTTTGAGTTCGAGTATCCCGGCTGGAGCTATGCTGAGCATTCGCCGGTCCGCGACGTCTTTGTCGAGAGCTATCGCGAGCTCTTTGGCTCCGAGCTGCGAATCGAGTCCATTCACGCCGGCCTTGAGTGCGGCCTGTTTGCCGAGGCCCTGCACGGCTTGGACGCCATCGCCGTGGGCCCGACGCTCTCCGATGTCCACACCCCGGACGAGAGCATGGAGCTCGCTTCTGCTGAGCGCTTCTACGAGCTGCTCATCGACGTCCTCAAGCGCCTCGCTGCGTAAAGGTTGCCTTGGTTAAGCCGCTCTAAAACGGCTGGCTATGAAAACGGCCGCCTGGCGTAATGCCGGCCGGCCGTTATTCGTTACAGTGCGAGGATCCCCAGGTGCTCAAGCAAGATCTTAAGCCCGATGAGAACGAGTACGACGCCACCCACGATGGTGGCGGGTTTTTCGTAGCGCGCGCCAAAGGTGTGGCCGATCGCTACGCCGGCAACGGAGAAGACAAAGGTCGTGATGCCGATGAGCGATACAGCTGGAACGATGTCGACCGAGAGCGCCGCAAACGAGATACCCACGGCGAGCGCGTCAATCGAGGTGGCGATGGCGAGGATCAGGTACTCGCCTAGGTCAATCTTTTCGGCATCCTTGCCGTCGCCTTCATCCTCGTCCTCGGTAAAGGCCTCCCACAGCATTTTGCCGCCGATGAAGGCGAGCAGGATAAAGGCGATCCAGTGGTCGATGGGGCCGATGATGCCCATAAACTGGCTGCCAAGCGCCCATCCGATTACGGGCATGCCGGCCTGGAAGCCGCCAAAGAACAGGCCGAGCACCACGGCGACTTTAAGGTTGATCTTTTTCATGCCAAGGCCCTTGCAGATGGAAACGGCAAAGGCGTCCATCGAAAGGCCAACGGCGAGCAACACGAGCTCTGCGAGTCCCATAGTCTGGCTCCCTCTCTGCGGGCGGGCCCGCGTGTACCTCTTGGGGGAATAACAAAAAAGACCCGTGGCGTACGCGCTGCGCGCACAACCACGAGTCTCGTTCATTAAGGCAAGCCAGGCCGCATCGGCCAGTATGTTGACTTGCCGCGCCACCGGAGGCGAACCCGGCCACGCGACTACTCCCTCATTCATGTGAATCCCGATGCTACCACATAAGCAGCCCATTTGGGTTGGGCTCTCAGCTGTGTTCGCTCATTCTGTAAGCATCGGATTTCGCAAGCGCCGCGGGGACAAACCGTGAGAAACTATTTAGCGTTTATGGAGCGTATACGATGGGAGCGATGCCTTGGATAAGAACGAGCTGCAAAAGCGTATGGAACAGGCCATCCGCCTGACGGCACCTGGTCAGCCGATCCGCACCGCCCTCGACATGATCATCGCCGGTCATCTGGGCGCCCTTATCTGCGTCGGCGACACCGAAAACGTGCTCGCTGCCGGTAACGACGGCTTCCCGCTCAACATTTCGTTCACCTCGAACCGTCTGTTCGAGCTCTCCAAGATGGACGGTGCCATCGTCATCGACGGCGACCTCACCCAGATCCTACGCGCCAACTTCCACCTCAATCCCGATCCCTCGCTTGCCACAAGCGAGACGGGCATGCGTCACCGCACCGCCGCTCGCATGTCGGTGCTCACCGATGCCATCGTGATCTCGGTCTCGGCCCGTCGTGCCGTCGTTAACGTGTACGTTCACGGCAAGAGCTACGAGATCCAGCCCGTCACCACCATCATGAGCTCGGTCAACCAGCTCGTCGCCACGCTTCAGACTACTCGTCAGTCGCTCGACCGCTCCCTGCTGCGCCTGACGGCCCTCGAGCTCGACGACTACGTTACGCTCGCCGACATTACCGGTATTTTCTCGAGCTTCGAGATCATGCAGCAAGCAAAGACCGAGCTTAAGGATTGCATCGTCAAGCTGGGCAACCAGGGCAAGCTCGTGCAGATGCAGCTCGAGCAGCTCGCCGGTTCCAGCATGGATACCGAATACGACCTGATGATCCGCGACTATGCAAGTGATTCTTCCGAGGCTAATGCCGAGAAGATTCGTGCAGAGCTCGCTCGCATGACGCCTAAGGACCTGTCCGACCCGCAGCACGTGGCGGCAGTTCTGGGCTATGACGACCTGGACGAGGACTCCGTCATGACGCCGCTGGGCCTGCGCACGCTTTCGCGTGTGTCCGTCGTGCGCGACGGCGTGGCCGAGAAGATCGTCGACGAGTACGGCTCGCTGCAGGAGCTCATGGACGACATTAGCGAGGATCCGGAGCGCCTGGGCGACTTTGGCGTCAACAACCCTGCCATTCTTGCGGACTCGCTGTACCGCATGAAGGGCACCAAACAGGGGAACGCATAATGGCGCCCGTATGCGCCGTGGTCGTTGCCGGCGGCAGCGGTCAGCGCTTTGGAAATCCCGGCGGCAAGCAGCTCGTTAACGTGGCGGGCCGTCCGCTTATGAGCTGGTCCATCCGCGCGTTCGACCGGAGCGACAAGGTCGGCCACATCGTGGTGGTGTGTCCTGCCGAGCGCCGTGCCGAGATGCGCCGCCTGGCCATCGACCCGTTTGACTATGACACGCCCATCAGCTTTGCCGACGCCGGCGATACCCGTCAGGATTCCACCCGTGCCGGCGTGCATGCGGCTCCGGCGGGCTTTGAATACGTTGCCATCCACGATGGCGCTCGTCCGCTCATTACGACCGAGGCCATCGACCACGCTATCGACGTGCTCATGGGCGACCGCTCGCTCGACGGTGTCGTGTGCGGTCAGCCCGCGATCGACACGCTCAAGATCGTCGACGGCGATAATATCGTCGAGACGCCGCCGCGCGAGCTCTATTGGGCCGCGCAGACGCCGCAGATCTTTAGCGTCGACGCCATGAAGCGCGCTCACGCCGCTGCTATCGCCGAGGGCTTTATCGGTACCGACGATTCATCGCTGGTCGAGCGCATGGGCGGGCGCGTCCGCTGTGTCCAGAGCCCGCGCGATAACCTTAAGGTGACGGTGCCCGAGGACCTGCGTCCCGTAACCGCGATTCTGCTCGGTCGCATGGCCGAGGGAGAGGACCTTCCCCATGTTCAGTAACCTGCGCATTGGCCACGGCTACGACGTCCACCGTTTGGTGGAGGGGCGTCGATGTATCATCGGCGGGGTCGACATTCCCTACGAGCGCGGCCTGCTGGGCCACTCGGATGCCGATGTGCTCGCGCACGCCTTGGCCGACGCCATTCTGGGCGCCTGCCGCGGGGGAGACATTGGAAAACTGTTCCCCGACACCGATCCTGCCTATGAGGGCGCCGACTCGATGGTGTTGCTTGCCCGCGTGATGGACTATGCGCGCGAGCTGGGTTTTGAGTTTGTCGATGCCGATTGCACCATTGCCTGCCAGCAGCCCAAGATCACCCCGCACCGTGATGCCATGCGCGCCAACCTCGCCCATGCTCTGGGCGTTGACGTCGAAAACGTGGGCGTCGCCGCCACTACGACCGAAAAGCTCGGCTGGGAAGGCCAAGGCGAGGGGATCGGCGCTTGGGCCGTCTGCCTGCTACAGAAAACCGTTAAGGAGTAACGAATGCGTATCTACAACAGCGCTACCCATAAAAAGGAAGAGTTCCAGCCCATCGAGTCCGGCAAGGTCCGCATGTACGTGTGCGGCCCCACGGTCTACGACAACATTCACATCGGCAACGCCCGCACGTTCATCAGCTTTGACGTGATCCGCCGTTGGCTCATCGCGAGCGGCTACGAGGTCACGTTCGCCCAGAACCTCACCGATGTCGACGACAAGATCATCAAGCGCGCCAACGAGCAAGGCCGTACGGCCGCCGAGGTCGCGACGGAGTTCTCGGATAAGTTCATCGGCGTCATGCGCGCCGCCAACGTGCTCGATCCCGATGTGCGCCCCCGCGCCACCAAGGAGATTGGCCCCATGATCGCCATGATTAAGACGCTTATCGAGCAGGGCCACGCTTACGCAGCCGATAACGGCGACGTGTACTTTGCCGTGCGCAGCGATCCCAACTACGGCCAGGTCTCGGGCCGCAACATCGACGACCTTATGGTGGGTGCGCGCATCGAGGAGAACGAGGACAAGAACGACCCGCTCGACTTTGCCCTGTGGAAGGCCGCCAAGCCCGGCGAGCCCAGCTGGCCGAGCCCCTGGGGCGAGGGCCGTCCCGGTTGGCACACCGAGTGTGCCGCCATGGTGCACCGCTACCTGGGCACCCCGATCGACATCCACGGCGGCGGCTCCGACCTTGCCTTCCCGCATCACGAGAACGAGTGCGCCCAGGCCACCTGCGCCTGGCACCAGGGCTTCTCCAACACCTGGATGCACACGGGCATGCTGCTGGTAGACGGCGAGAAGATGTCCAAGTCGCTCGGCAACTTCTTTACGCTGGCCGAGGTCCTCGAGCAGCACTCCGCTGCCGCCCTGCGCCTGCTGATGCTGCAGACGAGCTATCGCTCGCCGCTCGACTTCTCTTGGGAGCGCTTGGAGGGTGCCGAGAACTCGCTCACGCGTATCGCCGGCACGGTCGAGAACCTGCGCTGGGCCGCGAACCATGCGACGGCCGACGCCGATGAGGCTGTCGTCGAGGCGTTTGCCGCCAAGGCCGCCGAGACCCGTGCCGCCTTCAAGGAGTGCATGGACGACGACTTTAACACCGCCGGTGCCATGGGTGCCGTCTTTGGCTTTGTCACCGAGTGCAACCAGTATCTGGAGCAGGCGGGCGATGCTGCGCAGGGCGCCGTGGCCGCGTCCGACGCGTTCT
>CABRWN010000026.1 GCA_902474645.1 uncultured Collinsella sp. | reverse complement strand
AGTAGGGAAGCCGTGAGCCTCGCGACAAGGGGCAAAGAGTGGGCGCGGCGGGCCAGACATCCGCCGGGTCAAACAAGGTGGTACCGCGGAATTCAACCGTCCTTGGGCAATGCACATGCCCGAGGGCGGTTTTTTGTTACCGAACCGGGCCGCGTTTTCGCAACGTCAGACGGCGGTAGCCGCCTCGGCAAGCGGGGAGCGCGAGAGACGAAAGGGAAGACATGAGTCTGATTGATGATCTGGTCAAACTCGAGGAAGAGGCCAAGGAGCTCGTTGCAGGCGCCGACGACGCCGCCAAGCTCGAGGCTGCACGCGTTGAGCTGCTCGGTCGCAAGGGCCGCATCACCGGCCTGATGCGCATGATGGGCAAGCTCGCCCCCGAGGATCGTCCCGTGATGGGCAAGCGCGCCAACGAGATGCGCCAGCTGATCGAGGGCATGCTCGACGAGCGCACCACCGAGATGAAGGCCGCCGCCCTCAAGCACGCACTCGAGCACGATGCCGTCGACATCACGCTGCCGGGCATCCGTCCGCAGATCGGCCACCAGCACCTGATCAAGCAGATCATCGAGGAGGCCGAGGACATCTTCTGCGGCATCGGCTACACCGTCGAGTCCGGCCCCATGGTCGACACCTCCTACTACAACTTCACCGCGCTCAACGCCCCCATGGATCACCCGAGCCGTTCGGCCCGCGATACCTTCTACGTGGTCGACAACAACCCCGGCAGCGTCGCGCATCCCGAGGCTCACGCCCACGGCGAGTCCGACGTGCTGTTGCGCACCCAGACCTCGGGCGTGCAGATTCACACCATGGAGTCGCAGAAGCCGCCCATCTACATGATCTGCCCGGGCACCGTCTACCGTCCCGACACGGCCGACGCCTGCCACCTGCCGCAGTTCAACCAGATTGAGGGCCTGGTCGTCGACGAGGGTATCACCTTTGGCGACCTGAAGGGTACGCTCGACTACTTTGTTAAGTGCATGTTTGGCGAGGACCGCAAGACGCGTTACCGCCCGCACTTCTTCCCCTTCACCGAGCCCAGCTGCGAGGTGGACGTGAGCTGCCACGTCTGCGGCGGCAAGGGCTGCAACTTCTGCAAGCACAGCGGCTGGATTGAGATCCTGGGCTGCGGCATGGTCGACCCCAACGTCCTGATCAACTGCGGCATCGACCCCGAGAAGTACACCGGCTTCGCCTTTGGTATTGGCGCCGAGCGCGTCGCGGCCCTGCGCTACGACCTGCCCGACCTGCGCACGTTGATGACTGGTGACATGAGGTTCTTGAACCAGTTCTAGAACGCTTTCTTCTTAGTTGCAGTTTCCGGCTCAAAGCCGCATTTATGAAAGGAGACCAGTTAGATGCGCGTTTCTTACGACTGGCTCAAGACCATGATCGATATTCCGGAGGATCCCAAGACCCTTTCGGACGAATATATCCGTACCGGCACCGAGGTCGAGGCAATCGACACCGTGGGCGAGTCCTTCGACCACGTGGTGACCGCCAAGGTGCTCACCAAGACCCCGCACCCCGATAGCGACCACATGTATGTGTGCTCGGTCGATGTGGGCGACAAGAATCTCGACGCCGACGGCAACCCCGCTCCGCTGCAGATCGTCTGCGGCGCGCAGAACTTCGAGGCTGGCGACCACATCGTCACGGCAATGATCGGCGCTGTGCTTCCCGGCGACGTCAAGATCAAGAAGAGCAAGCTTCGCGGCGTCGTGTCCATGGGCATGAACTGCTCTGCGCGCGAGCTCGGCCTGGGCGGCGACCACTCCGGCATCATGATCCTGCCCGAGGATACGCCCTGCGGCATGCCGTTTGCCGAGTACGTGGGCTCGAGCGACACCGTGCTCGACTGCGAGATCACGCCCAACCGTCCCGACTGCCTGTCCATGATCGGCATGGCCCGCGAGACCGGCGCCATCTTCGACCGCGATTTCCACGTTGAGCTGCCCGCCATCAAGGCCGAGACTGGCCGCGCGACCGACGACGAGCTTTCTGTCGAGATCGCCGACGAGGGCCTGTGCGACCGCTACGTCGCCCGCATCGTGCGCAACGTGAAGGTCGGCCCCTCGCCCGACTGGATGGTCAAGCGCCTCAACGCCCTGGGCGTGCGCCCGCACAACAACATCGTCGACATCACCAACTATGTGATGATGCTCACCGGTCAGCCGCTGCACGCCTTTGACCTGGACACCTTTGCCGAGCGCGATGGCCATCGCCGCGTGGTGGTTCGCGCCGCCCAGCAGGACGAGAAGTTCACGACCCTCGACGGCGAGGAGCGCACGCTCGACGCCGGCATGGGCCTGATCACCGACGGCGAGCGCCCCGTGGCGTTGGCCGGCGTTATGGGCGGCATGGATTCCGAGATCGAGGACGATACCGTCGATGTGATGGTTGAGAGTGCCTGCTTCAACGCCGGTCGCACCTCGCACACCAGCCGCGACCTGTCGCTGATCTCCGATGCCTCCATTCGCTTTGAACGCCAGGTCGATGAGACCGGTTGCGTGGATGTCGCCAACGTCACGTGCGCGCTCATCGAGGAGATCGCCGGCGGCGAGGTCGCTCCCGGCTATGTCGACGTTTTCCCCGCGCCCAAGACCATCGACAGCATTAAGCTGCGTCTGGCCCGCGTGCATGCCATCTGCGGCGCCGACATCGAGCCCGACTTTATCGAGCGTTCGCTCACTCGCCTGGGCTGCACCGTCGAGCGCGACGGCGAGGACTTCATGGTCACCCCGCCGAGCTTCCGCCCCGACCTGCCGCGCGAGATCGATCTGATCGAGGAGGTCCTGCGTCTGTGGGGCATGGGCCGTGTGACGGCGACCATCCCGGCTGCCAAGAACCACATCGGCGGCCTGACTCGCGAGCAGAAACTCACCCGTAAGGTCGGCGAGATCCTGCGCGCCTGCGGCCTCAACGAGACCACGACTTTTGGCTTTGCCGCCCCGGGCGACTTGGAGAAGATCGGTATGTCCACCGAGGGCCGCGGTTGCCCCGTGGTGCTCATGAACCCGCTGGTAGCCGAGCAGACCGAGATGCGTCGTTCGCTGCTGCCGGGCCTGCTGCAGTCCGTGGCCTATAACGAGGCCCACGGCACGCCCAACGTGCACCTGTACGAGGTCGGCAGCCTGTTCCACGGTCGCGAGAACGCCAGCCTGCCCAAGGAGACCAAGTCCGTGGCGGGCGTGCTCTCGGGCCAGTGGAGCGAGCAGTCCTGGAGCATGAAGTACCGCAAGCTGCGCTTCTTCTTTGGCAAGGGCATTGTCGAGGAGCTGCTCGCCCAGCTGCGCATCGAGAAGGTTCGCTTCCGTCCCGTCGAGGGCGAGGGCTACGCTTTCTTGCAGCCGGGTCGTGCGGCCGAGGTTCTGTCCGGCGGCACCGTGCTGGGCTGGGTCGGCGAGATCCACCCCGAGGCGCGCGAGACGATGGGCATCGATGAGGTTGTCGTTGCCTTTGAGCTCGATCTGGACAAGCTGATCAAGGGCGCCCGCAATCAGGAGAACTACCGCGAGTTCTCGCAGTACCCTGCCGTTGAGCACGACCTTGCTATCGTGGTCGACAACACTGTGACCTGCGAGGATCTCGAGCGCCGTATTACCAGTGCCGGCGGCAAGCTGCTCGAGGGTGTGCGCCTGTTCGACGTCTACCGCGATCCCATCCGCATCGGAGCGGGCAAGAAGTCCATGGCCTTTGCGCTTACGTATCGCTCCGACGACCATACGCTCACCAGCGAAGAGGTCGAGAAGGCGCACCAGAAGATCGTCACCAAGGTATGCAAGGGCGTAAACGGCGAGGTCCGCGGCTAGGATTTGCGCTGGGGGCGTAGGGCCTGATGGCGGTTGCTGCGGAGCCCTGCGCGACCGCGGTGTTCGGAAAAGGCATCGTTGATCCTGCATATATGACACGCGCATTACATAACGGCGTGCTGCTTTGTCGGCAGCGCGCCGTTTTGCTATGATAGCCCGCAGCGTGTTACGAATCTGACAATGCGTAACACTGACAAGGTGATTCAAGCGGCGCTGCAATCCCATGCGCCGGCAACCGGGAGGCGTATATGCACATTCCAGACAACTACCTGTCCCCGCAGACCGATGCCGTCATGGCGGTGGCGATGGTGCCCGTATGGGTTCACTGCATCAAGAAAGTGCACGCCACGCTCGATCGCGAGCATATGGCCTTTCTGGGTATTTGCGCCGCATTCTCCTTTTTGCTCATGATGTTCAACGTGCCGTTGCCCGGCGGCACCACAGGTCACGCCGTCGGCGGCGCACTCATCGCGCTGCTGCTGGGCCCCGAGGCCGCGGCTATCGCTGTCTCGGTCGCGCTGGCGCTGCAGGCGCTGCTGTTTGGCGACGGCGGCATCCTGTCCTTTGGCGCCAACTGCTTTAACATGGCCTTCGTGCTGCCGTTTGCCGCTGCTATCGTGTTTCGTGCGCTCAACAGCCGCTTGCACGACAAGAGCTGGGGCACCTCGGTTTCGGCCATCGTGAGCGGCTGGGTCGGTCTGTGCCTGGCGGCCTTGTGCGCGGCAATCGAGTTTGGTATTCAGCCGATGCTCTTTACCAACGCTTCGGGCGCTCCGCTGTACTGCCCCTTCCCGCTGTCCATTGCCATCCCTGCCATGATGATCCCGCATATGCTGGTTGCCGGCGTGGTCGAGGGCGTGGCGACGGCCGCCATCTACGGTTTCATTAAGAAGACGGCGCCGAGCATTATCGTCGGGCCCGAGGCCGTCGATGGCCAGCTTGCTGCCGAGGGCACTGCTGCCAAGAAGACCTCGCTGGTCCCCACGCTCATCCTGGTCGCCGTGCTTGTCGTGGCCACGCCGCTGGGCCTGCTGGCCACCGGTGACGCATGGGGCGAGTGGGACGCCGAGGGCGCCGCGACCGCCGTTCAGGAGGCTGGCGACGACAGTCTGCAGGCTTCGGTCGGCCTCGACGCTCCGACCTTTGCCGATGCACTGCCCACGGGCGATTATCTCCAGGCCTATTCCGAGGAGCAGGGTCTTGGCTTTGGCGGCCAGGCTGTCATGTATATCCTCTCGGGCGTGATTGGCGTGGCGGTGCTCACCATCGTATTCCGCCTGATCTCGCTGACGGTTAAGGAAAGCGGTGTTCATGGCGACGGTCGAGCTGCCTAGCTGGCTTGCGGCCGAGGAACGATACGAGCCCACGGGCGCTCGTCATCGCGTGATGCAAAAGAACATCCTGCACCTGGCGAGCCTGCTTGAGCGGGTTCGCCTGGGCGGTGGCGCGCACAAGGGCGGGTCGATTATCGACCGCGCCCTTTCTTCCGTTTCGGCGCCGGTGCGTTTGCTCGGCATGTTTGTCTGCGTCCTGTGCGTGTGTCTGACGCAGAGCCCGCTGTACCTCATGTTGATGGCGGCTATCGCGCTGGTGTCCGTTGCCGTGCGCCCTGCATGCGGGCTGCGCGCGACCTTTGTGCCGGCGCTCGGCGCCGCGGGGTTTGCCGTGGTTCTGGCGCTGCCCGCCTTGCTGCTGGACGCTTCTGCCGCAGGCGCCATGCTCAAGATTGCGCTCAAGACCTTCATCAACGTGACGCTCGTGCTGGGCGTTTCGTGGACGCTCACGTGGAGCCGCATGTCGGCGGCGCTCAAGATGCTGCATCTACCCGACGAAGTTATCTTTACGTTCGATATGGCGCTCAAGCACATCGAGGTGCTGGGTCGCACGGCGCACAATCTGTGCGAATCGGTCATGCTGCGCAGCGTTGGCCGTGCGCCTGAGGGATTTTCGCGTACCGATTCGATCGCGGGTATCATGGGCATGACCTTTATCAAGGCGATGGAATGCAGCCGCGCGATGGACGAGGCTATGCTTTGCCGCGGCTTTGCCGGTGCGTATCCGGCGCCCGCGCGCGCCGGATTTGGCTGGCGCGATACGGTCTATGCGGCCGGTGTGGCGCTGCTGGCAGTGTTGTGCGCCGTGCTGTAGGCGCTGCTGGTTCCGGCTGGGGATGCAAATAGGGAAGGGCGACGTTTTGACGATCGATATGAATAGTGCGGCGGGCACGAACGGTGCGGGCGGCGCCGAGGTCGCGCCGCTCATCGAGCTGCGCGACGTAGTGTTCTCCTATGCGGGGCACACGGTTGTCGACGGTGTGTCGTTGCAGGTCGATCGTGGGGAACTCGTTGCCCTGCTCGGTCCCAACGGCTGCGGTAAGACGACGATCATGCGCCTTATTAACGGCCTTGAACTGGCGGACGCAGGGGCATACCTGTTTGACGGGCATGTGATCGATGCGGCATATCTCAAGGATTCCGCGACGGCTCAGCGGTTCCATCAACGCGTGGGCTTTGTGTTCCAGAACGCCGATGCGCAGCTCTTTTGCGCTACGGTGGGCGAGGAAGTTGCTTTTGGTCCTGCGCAGATGGGGCTGCCGGCAGACGAGCTCGAGCGCCGCGTGCGCGATGCCATGGGGCTGTTCCAGGTTGCCGACCTTGCCGACGCCTCTCCCTATCAGCTCTCGGGCGGGCAAAAGAAGCGCGTTGCGCTGGCTGCGGTAGTGTCGATGAACCCGGATATCTTGGTCCTCGACGAGCCTACCAATGGGCTCGACGAGGATTCATGCGACATCGTGGTCAACTTTCTACTGGCCTACGTCGCGGCGGGTAAGACGGTCTTGATGAGCACACATCATCAGGATTTGGTGCGACGCCTGGGTGCCCGCGCCATCTATATCGATCGATATCACCATGTGGTCGAGGCGCCTTCGCCGTCGTATGGAACCGAAAGCGGTGCTACGGACTAGTTGCTGCGTAGAGCGTGCGTAGCCGCCCGCGCGGCTTTGCCGTGATGGTATAGTTATCCAGGTTTTTTATGGGGGTGGCTATGCCAAGCTGGAACATTCATATCGCTCAGACGGAGCGTTTGCTGGAGCGCACCGGTGCGCTTGCCAATAGCGTGCGCGACCGCAATGCCTTTTTGTTTGGCTGCGTGGTTCCGGATATTTTCGTGGGCTATATGGTCCCTGGCATCGCCGATCCCATCCCGTACCGCATTACGCACTTTGCCAAGCCTGAGCCCATCCCTAAGCCTCGTGAGCATGAGTTCTGGGATACCTATGTTGCACCGTTGCTTAAAAGTTCGCCCACCGGTGCGCCGGCCGCGGCGACCTCGATTATCGAGGAACGCGAGCGACTGAACCGCGTACACTATCCCCAGCGCTACAAGGATGCCGAGCCGGTTGCCGGTCCCGGCGCCTGTGAGTTCTCGCTTGCGTCCGAAGATGTGGCGCAGTCGTTGCTCGATTTGACACTGGGCGTCTGGTCGCATCTGGTCGCTGATACCGTATGGAATACGCGCGTGAATCAGTACCTGGAGGCGCACGGCGGCAAGCCGTGTGAGGAGTTCCGCATTAAAAAGCAAGGCGACTTTGACTGGTTCGGCAAGACGCTGGGCATTGTTTCCATCCCGCGCGCGACCGATCGCCTGTATACTGCGGCGACGCGTTTTGGGCAGTATCCCATCCATAAAGAATATGTGCTCAAGACCATCGGCGTCATGCACGAGATCGTGCGCGAAAACCCCGGCGAGCCCGATCATCCGCCGTATCGCTTGCTAACCGAGGAGTTCTTCGACGCAACGTTTACCGAGGTCATCGAGCTAACCGAGGCGGGATTTGCGGCTCGCGTTGCTGCTTCTGACGTTCCTGCAGTCCCCCTGATTACTAGCTACTAGCCGGCCGGCTTAACGGTGAACAGTTCATCCCAATTGACCAACAGCTCCCGTCGCAGGGCATCTTCGGCGGTGCGTTCCTGATCGGTCTTTGGGATGTAGGGGAGCCCCGCCTTTTTATGAATGAGCTCGGCGATGCTATCAAAGCTCTTCTTGTCCTTGATCTGGTCGTAGGTAATTTGTATGACATCGTAGCCCATGCTGGTGAGCGCGGTGGTGCGCTCGGCATCGGAGAGTCTCGCGGCTTCGCCATCGTGGGCGGATCGGCCTTGGCATTCAAGAATGACGCCCATGCTGTCGGTGTTGCTCTCTATGAGGATATCGGCGTAGCAGCAGGTTTTGTCATACAGTGAGCGTGCGGCGTCGCTGAGTGGGATGCGCACGTTGTTTGCGATGTTGATGTCCATGCCGCCCTCGTCACGGGGGAGCGAGACAAGCATGGAGGTCTGTACTTCGAAGGGCGAGGCGGTCTGCCCCGTCATGTGCTTGGCCGCCCAGCGCAGTTGTTTAACGCCGCGCAGGCCTGCGGCCTGCTTGGCGAACGCGGCGATATCCGCTGCGCTGAGAAGCGGTGGGCGCTTCCACAGGTTGGTGTCATTGCCCTTGGTGTCGTTAACTCGCTCCCAGCCGCAGTTGGGTGGAATGAGCTTAAGCGAAATGGCTTCATCGAGTTGTTGTTGCGTTCGCTCGCAGGGCTTAAACACTGCAAAGGAGCCGCACATCTCGTAGCAAGCCATGAGTAACTGGTTGCGTGAGACCTTCGTAGCAAGGTTGAGCAGCGTAAACTCGGGCGACGTGACATCAAATCCATGCTCAGTCTGCCTAAACGACCCAGGAGGTGGCTCTTGGGTCAGGAGGTGCGATTTAAACAGGCTTCGCGACCCGGATTGTGCCCGAGTGAATACTAGCCTGTGAAGCGGTGTGTGAAGCAGGTCTTTTACAACTGCATGACTTCCGAGGCCGCAACATCTGCGATCCATATTGCCAAGGCTAATGGCGGGGTAAAGGCCTAATACCTGCGGCGGGATACGGTGATAGTAAAAAGCGGATTGACCGCATATCGTCAGGTCCATGACGTCCTCCTTGTCGAAATATGCTTTTGGACCGTGCGATGCCAGTGTCAATTCGGAAGTATGCGGCAAAATCTAAACCCTGTGAGCAGACCTGGCTTTTGAGGCTAGTTTATCAGGCATTTTGTTGCGAAAAAACAGGGTGTGCTCGGAGGTTTCAGAATTTGCCGCATACTTCCGAAAACGCGGTCGATTTAGACCATGCTAAAACGATTTAGCAGCGTCGGTCAAGGTGCGGGTTTGCCACCGGGCGAACACTTTTAGCGCTTGGGACTTTATTTTTTGGGCCTCGAAGGGTGGATTACGCGCTTTTGGTAAAGAAATGAGTGCGTGTTTTGCCGTGCGCCGGCATTGGCGCAAAGAAAAAGGGCCCGGAAGGCAATGCCTTCCGGGCCCTTTGCAATGCAAGTGTGCTTGCAAGTGCGATTTAGCGCACCTGAGCGACGTAAGCGACGTTGGTCGAGGAGACCTTGTCCTCGAGCTGGACGCTCATACGGGGATCGCCGGCGGTAGCGACGGTCAAATCGCCAGTCTTGACGTAGCCGAGCTCCTTAGCGGTCTCGATCGCCTTGACGATCGTGCCGTTGACGGTGCCCTGGGTAATCTCGGCCTGGTGCGGGATAACGCCCCAGTACATGATCATCTGCTGGACGGCCCACTCGTGGCGGGAGAACGCGCAAATCGGCATGTTGGGACGGAAGTGCGAGATCAGGCGAGCGGTACGACCGGTGGTCGTCGGCACGGTGATGCACTTGGCGCCAACGGTGGTGGCCATGTTCACAGCGGACATACCCACAACGTTGTTGACAACGCGGGTGCCGTGAGCGTCAGCCGGAACCTCGAGCGGAGCGTGGGCCGGGAGGTACTTCTCGGTCTCGAGAGCAATGCTGGCCTGCATCTTGACGGCCTCGACCGGGTACTTACCGGCAGCGGACTCGCCGGAAAGCATAACGGCGTCGGTGCCGTCGTAAATGGCGTTAGCAACGTCGGCAACCTCGGCGCGCGTCGGGCGCGGGTTCTGCTGCATGGAGTCGAGCATCTGCGTAGCGGTGATAACGGGCTTGTAGGCCGCGTTGCACTTGGCGATGATCTCCTTCTGGATGTGGGGAACGAGCTCGGGCTTGATCTCGATGCCCAGGTCGCCACGGGCGACCATGATGCCGTCGGAAGCCTCGAGGATCTCGTCGAAGTTCTCGACGCCCAGGGCGCACTCGATCTTCGGGAAGATCGTCACGTGCTCGCCACCGTTCTCGCGGCAAAGCTTGCGGATGCCGCGGACGGACTCGCCGTCACGGATGAAGGAAGCGGCGATGTAGTCGATGTTCTCGGTCAGGCCAAAGAGGATGTCCTGACGATCGCGCTCGGTGATGGCGGGCAGCGAGATGTTGACGTTGGGCATGTTGACGCCCTTGCGCTCGCCGATCAGGCCGTCGTTCTTGACGACGCAGGTCATGTCCTGGCCGTCGACGGACTCGACCTCGAGGGCAACCAGGCCGTCATCGATCAGGATGAGGGAGCCCTTCTCGACCTCGGAGGGCAGAGCCAGGTAGTCGAGGGAGATGTGCTCAGCGGTGCCGTGGAAATCCTCGGACGTGGGCTGAGCGGTGACGACGATCTTGTCGCCGGTCTTGACGGCAACCTTCTTGCCGTCGACCAAAAGGCCGGTGCGGACCTCGGGGCCCTTGGTGTCGAGCAGAATGCCGACGGGCATGCCGAGCTCCTTGGAAATACGGCGGACGCGCTCGATGCGACAGTGGTGCTCGTCGTAGGAGCCGTGCGAGAAGTTAAAACGGGCGACGTTCATGCCCGCCTTGATCATCTCGCGGATGGTCTCGTCGCTATCGCAGGCGGGACCCATGGTGCATACAATCTTGGTGCGCTTGTACATTCAGACCTCCATCTGACATCGTCTTGCGCTGATAGATAAACCATAAGAAATAAAACTGAGATGATTATAACGAAATGGCGACCGAATACCCCAAAAAATCGACCGTATGCCGAATTAGAAGTTCATTTTTTGCGGAAAAACGGTATATGCAAAAACTTTACCAACCGTTCTAACCGCTGCTATCTGGGCGATATTTTAGTTTGACGATGCGCCGAAGAAAAAACGTTTTATCAATCTTGAGCATCACACTGTCTGCACCGTTGCGCCTGTGCCGTGTTTCCAGATGGAATGTTTTGGCTAGACGCGTCGCTTTGGGGTACCATAGCTCCACTATCAACTGCCGCTCAGCACGGCAGCCTTGATGAGCCCTTGCCCTTCTCCTGGGAATTATGATCGGGCATCAATCTGCTGAGTGGCCCGAATCCCAGGAGGGGACTCTATATGCAAAAGGAATACCTGTCCGCCGCGGCGGAGGTGCTCAGCGACCAAGGTGTCGATGAGAACCTCGGCCTGAGCAACGACGAGGCGTCGTCGCGCCTCGCCAAGACAGGCCCTAACAAGCTTGAGGAAGCCGAGAAGACGCCGCTGTGGAAGCGTTTCTTTGAGCAGATGGCCGACCCTATGGTCATCATGCTGATCGTTGCCGCCATCATCAGCGCGCTCACGGGCATGGTCAAGGGCGAGGCGGACTTTGCCGATGTCGCCATCATCATGTTCGTCGTTATCGTCAACTCGGTGCTGGGCGTGGTTCAGGAGGCCAAGAGCGAGGAAGCTCTCGAGGCATTGCAGGAGATGAGCGCCGCGCAGTCCAAGGTTCTGCGCGACGGCAAGCTCGTGCACCTGCCGAGCGCCGAGCTCGTGCCCGGCGATGTGATCATGCTCGAGGCAGGCGACTCCGTCCCGGCCGACTGCCGCGTGCTCGAGAGCGCCACGATGAAGATCGAAGAGGCCGCACTGACCGGCGAGTCCGTGCCGGTCGAGAAGCACGCCAACGTGATTGAGCTTGCCGCGGGCACCGACGACGTGCCGCTCGGCGACCGCAAGAACATGTGCTACATGGGCTCCACCGTGGTGTACGGCCGCGGTCGCGCCGTCGTGGTCGGTACCGGCATGAACACCGAGATGGGCAAGATCGCTGGCGCCCTGGCCGAGGCCAAGGAAGAGCTCACGCCGCTGCAGGTGAAGCTCGCCGAGCTCAGCCGTATTCTTACCATTATGGTTATCGTCATCTGCGTCGTGATCTTTGGCGTCGACATCATCCGTCACGGCGTGGGTAACGTCCTTACCGACCCGACTGCCCTGCTCGACACCTTTATGGTCGCCGTCTCGCTCGCCGTCGCCGCCATCCCCGAGGGCCTGGTCGCCGTCGTGACCATCGTCCTTTCGCTCGGCGTGACCAAGATGGCCAAGCGCCAGGCGATTATCCGCAAGCTTTCTGCTGTCGAGACGCTCGGCTGCACGCAGACCATCTGCTCGGACAAGACCGGCACGCTTACCCAGAACAAGATGACCGTCGTCAAGCACGAGCTCGCTGCGCCCAAGGAAAAGTTCTTGGCCGGCATGGCGCTGTGCTCCGATGCCCAGTGGGACGAGGAGCTGGGCGAGGCCGTGGGCGAGCCGACCGAGTGCGCACTTGTCAACGATGCCGGCAAGGCTGGTCTTACTGGCCTGACTGCCGAGCACCCGCGCGTGGGCGAGGCCCCGTTCGACTCGGGCCGCAAGATGATGTCCGTGGTCGTCGAGACCCTGGACGGCGAGTACGAGCAGTACACCAAGGGCGCGCCAGACGTGGTGATCGGCCTGTGCACCCATATCTACGAGGGCGAAAAGGTCGTCCCGCTGACCGAGGAGCGTCGCGCCGAGCTCGTGGCAGCCAACAAGGCCATGGCAGACGAGGCTCTGCGCGTGCTGGCGCTGGCGAGCCGCACCTACACCGAGGTTCCCGCCGACTGCAGCCCCGCTGCGCTTGAGCATGACCTGGTCTTCTGTGGCCTGTCCGGCATGATTGACCCGGTCCGTCCCGAGGTGGCCGACGCTATCCGCGAGGCGCACGACGCCGGCATCCGCACCGTCATGATCACGGGCGACCACATCGACACCGCCGTGGCCATCGCCAAGCAGCTGGGCATCGTCGCCGACCGCAGCCAGGCCATTACCGGTGCCGACCTCGACCGCATGAGCGACGAGGAGCTCGACGCGCACATCGAGGACTACGGCGTGTACGCCCGCGTCCAGCCCGAGCACAAGACCCGCATCGTCGAGGCTTGGAAGTCGCGCGACCAGATCGTGGCCATGACGGGCGACGGCGTCAACGATGCCCCGTCCATCAAGCGCGCCGACATCGGCGTCGGTATGGGCATCACTGGCACCGACGTCACCAAGAACGTCGCTGATATGGTGCTCGCCGACGATAACTTCGCCACCATCATCGGTGCCTGCGAAGAGGGCCGTCGCATCTACGACAACATCCGCAAGGTCATCCAGTTCCTGCTTTCGGCCAACCTTGCCGAGGTGTTCTCGGTGTTCATTGCCACGCTCATCGGCTTTACCATCTTCCAGCCGGTGCAGTTGCTGTGGGTGAACCTGGTCACCGACTGCTTCCCCGCGCTCGCGCTGGGCATGGAGGATGCCGAGGGCGATATCATGAAGCGCAAGCCGCGCAACGCCAAGGATGGCGTCTTTGCCGGCAATATGGGCCTGGACTGCGTGGTCCAGGGCTTGATCATCACCGTGCTGGTGCTGGCGAGCTTCTTTGTGGGCGTGTACTTTGACATGGGCTACATCCACATCGCCGATATGATTGCCGGCAATGCCGACGAGGAAGGCGTGATGATGGCGTTCATCACGCTCAACATGGTCGAGATCTTCCACTGCTTCAATATGCGCAGCCGTCGCGCGTCGCTGTTTAGCATGAAGAAGCAGAACAAGTGGCTGTGGGCTTCGGCCGCGCTGGCGCTGGTACTGACGGTTATCGTGACCGTTCAGCCGACGCTTGCCGAGATGTTCTTTGGCCCCGTGACGCTTGAGCTCAAGGGCGTTGTCGCCGCGCTGGGCCTGGCCTTCCTGATCATCCCGCTGATGGAGATCTACAAGGCGATCATGCGCGCGATCGAGAAGGAGTAAGTTAACCTGTCCGGGCCCGCCCCACGCCCTTTCTCCCTCACTGGTCCTCGCGCTTCGCGCTGCGGGATCGTTCGGGAGAAAGGGCTTCCGGGGCGGGCCCTGCGCTATCCTTGCTGGCTTTTCTCCCGTGCGGATGAAAAGGGCTGAGGGAAAGTATGTGAGCTGGTCGGGCTTTGCCCGGCCAGCTCTTTTTTAGAGCATTTGCTCGACCGACTCTTTTTGTGAACTGGATTGTATGGGGTTGAATCGGCGACGCGTTAGGAGAAGCCGGGAACGTCGCTGAAGGGGATTTGAGGCATAAAGAGAACGATGACGGCCATAATTCCCCAGTAGATTTGCAGAGGTAGCGGAGCCGATATCAGGGCACTAAAGAAGGACAAACCCTTTTTGCTTCCATATAGCTGGACCGAGCTGAGAAGAGCAATTCCAAAAGAGATGGCACTCGGCCAGCATGCTTTGACAATGAGGCTAAGGAAATAGCATATTAATGTTATCGCTATGCACCCAATGCCCCAGAGCCACTTCTTGTTGAGGAAATACTGGATGCCCCATACACCAATTACGGGGGCAATGATGACTGGCAACATAGCCGTATCCTAACTATTTATACAACGAATGTATTCTCCGGAGTTGGGGGGATAGACGCTGCAAGGTAGACGGTACGCGTTGCCTGCGGGTACGGGGTGTCCAAGGAGTTGCTTTGCTGCATACTCAGGCCAATAACCTCCGGTTTTGCTTATGATCTTCTTAATCAGTCCGTCGATTACAAGCCCCGTTACATAGCCGATAAGTTCTTTTCCAATAAAAATGGCAATTTTGACGATCCATTCTTTAGCGCCGCGTGTGGCAGTTGCTAAATCATCCAAAGACAGGGTCTGGAATCGATCGATAATTTGGACATCTCCGTTTTCATCTAGTGCGTATGTCGTCCATCCTGTGCCGGACTCATTGACAGCTTCAATGTACTCTTCGGCAGAAGGGAACTCTACTTCAAGAGGTTGCGCCTTAGATTGCTTTGGTGAAATGGCAATTGAGCAAAGCGCAACTGCACTTGCGATGAATGACTTACGGCTTACGGGAACGTTGCGTAGCATGTGTATCCTCCTGACATTTAGCTTGACATTGCTGTGTTGTTCAGATTCAGCCTCCAATCCGTGAAACGCATTTCAAACGAATCAAGCGTGGAAAGGTCGAACTCGGACGCTATCTTTCCTTCAGAGATGGCAAAAATTGAAGGATAAAACTCGAATGACGGCAGAAGCGCCTTAAGTGTTTCCCTATCAACTTCCTTTTGGCTCTTAGGGACAACGAGGATCTCGATGTCGTTCTTGAGACTCGGCGAAAGCGAGCGCTCTGCCGCACGGAGTTCTTCACAGGCCGGGCAGCCCTCCAGCTCAATTTGCACGATAAAAGATTCGCCTTTGCTTAATTTCGATCGAAATTCGGGCAATGAGATATTGATTGGATCGGAATTGGTTCGTACTGACGAGAAGAGGGCGAAAAGGGACAGCGATAAGATAAGGATAAGGACGGCTTGCTTTCTCATGGGTCCTCCAAACTCTATAAAGTTAAATTAATTTATATAAAACATTAAATAAAGATTCTTTAAAATGAACGGTATCGATTTGCCGGTAAATGGTTTTGAGCGAGAGCGGTTGGATTGAAAAGTACAATGAACGCAGGGAAATAAGGAAAAAAGGAGGAGAAATGAAAGATCGCGATATACATCTGCGGTTGACGACGAGTTTTCTGACAATCTTCTGTATCGCCCTGGCGGTTCAAGCGCTATGTTGCGTGGTGTTGTTCGTTCATCTTGCGAACCTGTTGCTCATCGAGGGTATCTCTGCGGTGAGCGGCGGATTTCTGCTCTTGTTTATGGTTAGCACGCTTTGCGACGCTGCAACGTTTCTTCTGTTTACGATTCTGACGGCGAAAGTCAGGCATGAGGGTCGTCCTTTTGGTAAGTGGCAGACCAGGATTTTGGTCGCGGCTGGCCTCCTGATGTCGGTAAAAGCCGTCATCAGCATCATATGGCCGACGATTCAATTGCCATACAGCAATGTTCTTGGAACGGCTGAGCCCGTGTTTCCCGAGTTTGATTTTCAATCGCTTTCTTACGGACTCGTTTTCTTTGCGTTGGCGGGGGTCTTTGAATACGGTAGGGTATTGCAGGAAGATGCAGACGAGATTCTCTAGGGGGTGGCACGGTGCCGATTGTTATGCGTCTTGACCGCGTGATGGCGGACCGTAAAATCTCGTCGCAGGAACTTGCCGAAATCATTGGAATATCGCCTGTTAATCTGTCTCGAATTAAAACGGGAAGACTCAAGGGGATCCGCTTTTCTACACTTCAAGCAATGTGCGAGGCGCTTCATTGCAAGCCCGGCGACATCATCGATTGGATGGATGATGACGAGTACGCCGCAGCATTTGGTAAGTCGGACGGAACAATGCGTTAAAATACCTGCTCAGTTGTGTGGTTTTGTGCTGGGAGGCGTTTGTGGGCAAGGCTAAGGCTAAGGCGAAGAAAAAGACGACGGGGGCGCGGGCTAAGCGTGACCGTCGTCGGAAGCTTGCGACCGAAGCCCCTGCATCTGCTGAGGAGTTGCTGGCGAGTGTACCGGGGCTTGACGCGCTGCAGGATGTTCCGGCGTTCGATGACCTGCCGGTCGATGCGGCTCAGCAGGCTGCATTTGACGACTTTTGCGCACAGGCCGAGGAGCCCGAGCAGATGCAGCTCGGTGCCGTGGTGCGCCTGGACCGCGGGTTTCCGCTGGTGGCGACTGCCGATGGCACGTTTCGTGCCGAGCACGCCGTAGGGTTTGCCAAGTCGCGCGGCGAGGACGAGGTCCTGCTGCCTGCCGTGGGCGACCGCGTGGCGGTGCGCCGCGCTCCCGGGCACGACATGGGCGTGATCGAGTGCGTACTGCCGCGCCGTACGAGCTTTGAGCGTTGGCGTGGCCGTGCGCGCGGTGAGCGCCAGGTGCTCTGCTCTAACGTTGACTGCGTGCTGATCGTGCAGGCACTCGGCGCCGGCGAGCTGCTGCTCGATCGCGTGGCGCGCTCACTGGTGTTGGCGCTCGACTGCGATGCCGAGCCGGTGGTGGTGCTCACCAAGGCCGACCGCTGCGAGACCGATGAGCTCGAGCGCGATCTGGACCGCGTGCGCCGTCTGGTGGGTCCGGACGTGCGCGTGATCGTGACGTCTTCTGCCGAGGGCCTCGGCCTGGACGAGGTTCGCGCCTGCGTGCCGGCTGGGAGCTGTGCCATGATCTTGGGCGAGTCGGGCGCCGGCAAGTCGACGCTGCTCAATGCGCTGCTGGGTCACGATGCGCTAGCCACTGGCGGCGCGCGCG